>NZ_DBGFPE010000036.1:0-93851 GCF_048526665.1 Candidatus Allofournierella excrementavium | reverse complement strand
AATTGCAAAAAAGGGCAAATCCGCATAAAAAACACGGATTTGCCCTTCATTTTGGCCCGTCTGATGCCGTCTGATTTCAAGCAAAAGTTGTAGAAAAGTTGTAGTTGTAAGCCCTTTTTGCTACATCTTGTGCCGTCCCGCTCCGTCATCCACAATATATTGTGGATTATTTGTCCAGAGGCTTCATTGTGGGGAACAGGATGACGTCCCGGATGGAGGTGCTGCCGGTGAGCAGCATGACGCACCGGTCGATGCCCATGCCCATGCCGCCCGTGGGAGGCATGCCGTACTCCATGGCGGTGAGGAAATCCTCGTCCATCATCTCGGTCTCCTCGTCGCCGCGCTCCCGCTGCTCCACCTGCTTCTCGAAGCGCTGGCGCTGGTCGATGGGGTCGTTCAGCTCGGAGTAGGCGTTGGCCAGCTCGCTGTGGCAGATGAACAGCTCGAAGCGCTCGGTGAGGCGGGGGTCCTCCGGGCTGCGCTTGGTCAGCGGAGAGACCTCCACGGGGTACATGGTGATGAAGGTGGGCTGCACCAGCTTCTCCTCCACCTTCTGGTCGAAGCAGGCGTAGAGGGCGTTGCCCCAGGTCTTTTCGGCGGCGTCCGCCAGCTCCACGCCGATGGCCTTGGCGGCGGCCACCGCCTCGGCGTCGTCGGTGATGGCGGCAAAGTCCACGCCGGCGTACTCACGCACCGCGTCCACCATGGTCAGGCGGCGCCAGCCGGGGGTCAGGTCCACCTGCTCGCCCTGCCACTCCACCTGGTAGGTGCCGAGAATTTCCTTGGCCGCGCCGGAGAGGATGCCCTCGGCGATGTCCATCATGGTGTGGAAGTCAGCGTAGGCCTGATACAGCTCCACGGTGGTGAACTCGGGGTTGTGCTTGGGGTCCATGCCCTCGTTGCGGAAGATGCGGCCGATCTCATACACCCGGTCGATGCCGCCGATGATGAGCCGCTTCAGGGGCAGCTCGGTGGCGATGCGCATGTACATGTCGATGTCCAGGGTGTTGTGATGGGTGATGAAGGGCCGGGCCGCCGCGCCGCCGGCGATGGTGTTCAGCACGGGGGTCTCCACTTCCATGTAGTCCCGCTCGTCCAGATAGCGGCGCATATAGCGGATGAAGCGGCTGCGCACCTCAAAGGCGCGGCGCACTTCGGGGTTGACGATGAGGTCCACATACCGCTGGCGGTAGCGGGTCTCCTGGTCCTTGAGGCCGTGGAACTTCTCGGGCAGGGGCAGCAGGCTCTTGGACAGCAGCACCACTTCGGTCACGTGCACGCTGATCTCGCCCATCTTGGTGCGGAACACATAGCCCCGCACGCCCACGATGTCGCCGATGTCGAACTTCTTGAACTCCTGATACACGTCCGCGCCCACGTCGTCCCGCTTGACGTACATCTGGATGTCGCCGGTGGTGTCCCGCAGGTCGGCAAAGCTGGCCTTGCCCATCACCCGCTTGCTCATCATCCGGCCCGCCATGCACACCTGGCGGTGGTCTTCGGGAGCGGCGTCCTCGGGCAGGTCCTGGAAGCTCTCCTTCACCTCGGCGGCAAAGTCCGCCTGGGGCCACTTGGTGATGTGGAAGGGGTCCTTGCCTGCCTGCTGCAGATCGGCCAGCTTCTGGCGGCGGATGGCCACCAGCTCGCTGTACTCCTGCTGGGTCATCTCCCTGTTGTCCGGGGTCTGGTTCATCTGTGCCATTCTATTCTCTCCTTTGCGGTGCAAAACGGCCGCGGCGCGGCCCTTGTCTACAGTAAGCCTTATTATAACACAAAAACAGGTGCCGTGGCACCTGTTTTTGCAGAATTTCCTTGTGTTTTGCAGCCAAAAAGGCCCTTACAGCGCCGAACGGGTGATCTCCACCACCTTGAAGGCCACGGTGGCCCCGTTGGGCAGGGTGATCTCGGCGGTCTCGCCCACCTTTTTGCCCAGCAGGCCGGCGCCCACAGGGCTCTCGTCGCTGATCTTGCCGTTCAGGGGGTCGGCCTCGGTGGAGCCGGTGATGTCGTACTCCTCCACTTCGCCGTCCTCGTCCTCGATCTTCACATGGGTGCCCACCGACACATGCTCCAGGCTCAGGTCGTCGTTGTCGATGACGCGGGCGTGCTTGAGCATGGCCTCCAGCTGGGCGATGCGGCTCTCGATGAAGCCCTGCTCGTTCTTGGCCTCGTCGTATTCGCTGTTCTCCGACAGGTCGCCGAAGCCGCGGGCCACCTTGATCTTCTCGGCCACGTCCTTGCGGCGGACGGTCTTGAGCTCCTCCAGCTCCTTTTCCAGCGCCTCCAGACCGGCGCGAGTCATGACAAGTTCCTTTGTGCTCATTGCTTTGAATGCTCCCTAACGATAATGATTCGCACTCCGTGTGCGTGTTTTTGACTTTGTTCTGCGCGCGGCGCGCGCCGTTGGGTGCCCGGGCCGAAACAGCGACCCATATGTTTTCCCAATTGTGACAGTATAGCCGATTTAACTGCCACTGTCAATATTACGAGATAACTTTCAGCTATTTCGCCAAAAACCGGCTTCTTTTTTTGTGCCGCAAAAAAGCGACCCACCGCCAGCCGTCCGGCCACCGGTGGGTCGTTTGCGCTTGCTTTGTTCATTGTATGCAGCGGGGGAGCGGTTTATGCCCCTCCGCCGCAAGGCGTGGTCTTACTCTTCGTCCTCGGCGCCGTTGCCCAGCTTCTTGGCTTCCTCGATGACCTTGCCTTCCAGGTTGGAGGGCAGCGGCTCGTAGCGCACGAAGTCCAGGGTGAAGTGGCCCCGGCCCTGGGTCAGCTGGCGCATGAAGGTGGTGAAATCCTGCATTTCGGCCAGAGGCACCTCCGCCTCCACCACCTGCAGGCCGTCCTCGTCGGGGCTCATGCCCAGAACGCGGCCGCGGCGCTTGGTCACGTCGCCCATGATGTCGCCGGTGTTGTCGCCGGGAACGTGGGCGCGCAGGGTGCCGAAGGGCTCCAGAATGACGGGGCCAGCCTCGGGCAGGGCGGCCTTGTAGGCCAGTTTGGCGGCCATGATGAAGGCCATTTCGCTGGAGTCAACGGGGTGATAGCTGCCGTCCAGCAGGGTGGCTTTCAGGCCCACCACGGGGTAGCCTGCCAGCACGCCGTGCTTGGCGGCCTGACGCAGGCCCTTTTCCACCGCGGGGAAGTAGTTCTTGGGCACGCTGCCGCCGAACACCTTCTCCTCGAACACCAGCTCTTCGCTGTCGCAGGGCTCGAACTCGATCCACACGTCGCCGAACTGGCCGTGGCCGCCGGTCTGCTTCTTGTGGCGGCCCTGAGCCTTGCACTTTTTGCGCACCGACTCACGGTAGGCCACACGGGGGGCGGTGAGCTCCACATCCACGCCGAACTTGGCCTTCAGTTTGGCCACCACGGCGTCCAGATGCTGCTCGCCCAGGCCGGAGATGATCTGCTGGCCGGTCTCCGCGTCCACACGGTAGGCCAGGGTGCGGTCCTCTTCCATCAGGCGGGCCAGCGCCGCGCCGATCTTGCCCTCGTCGCCCTTCTTGGTCACGCGGATGGCCATGGACAGGGTGGGGTTGGGGAAGGCGGCGGCGGGCAGGGCGGCCACCCGGGCGGGGTCGCACAGGGTGTCGCCGGTCTGGGCGGCGGAGAGCTTGGTCACCGCGCCGATGTCGCCGGCGGTGATGGAATCCACATCGGTCTGCTTTTTGCCGCGCATGTTCAGCAGCTTGCCGAAGCGCTCGGCCTCGCCGGTGCGGGCGTTCACCAGACTGGTGGCGGTGGTGAGGGTGCCGCTGAACACCTTGACGTAGCTCAGCTTGCCCACGAAGGGGTCAGCCACGGTGCGGAACACATAGGCCGCCACGGGGGCCGCGGGGTCGCATTCCAGCCTGACCTCATCGCCGCCGGCGGTGACGGCCGTGGGGGCGGGCACCTCGGCGGGGCTGGGCAGCAGGACCTTGAGGTTATACAGCAGCATGTCCAGCGCCTGCAGGTTCACGGCGCTGCCGCAGAACACAGGGGTGATCATGCCGCTCTTGCAGCCCTTGGCCAGACCTTCCACGATCTCCTCGGTGGTGAAGGCCTCGCCGGAGAAGAACTTCTCCATCAAAGCGTCGTCGGTCTCGGCCACGGCTTCGCTCATGGCTTCCACCAGGCCGTCCAGCCGGTGGCCCATCTCGGGCAGGGCCACCTGCACCTGCTTGCCGCCCTCGTACTTGAAGGCCTTCTGGCTGAACAGGTTCACATACACCACCGTGCCGTCCTCCTGGCGGGTGGGCACCACGCAGGGGCACACCGAGGGGCCGAACTTGGTCTTGAGTTCTTCCAAAATCTTGTAAAAGTTGGCGTTCTCCAGGTCCATCTTGCTGACGAACACCATGCGGCTGCGGCCCAGCTTTTCGGCCAGGCGGTAGGCCTTCTCCGCGCCAACGGTCACACCCGAACGTGCCGAAACGGTGATGAGCACGCTGCCGGCGGCCTGGATGCCCTCATACTGGCCCAGCTCAAAGTCGAACAGGCCCGGCGTGTCCAGGAAATTCAGCTTTACGTCCTCGTACTCCACGGGAACCACTGCCAGATTCAGGGAGGCGCGGCGCTTTGCCTCTTCAGGGTCAAAGTCGCTGACGGTGTTGCCGTCTTCCACGCGGCCCATGCGCTCCAGCGCGCCGGTGGTGTACAGCAGAGCCTCCACCAGAGTGGTCTTGCCGCAGCCGGCGTGGCCGGCGACGAGGATGTTTCGGATGTTTGTGTTGGCGTAGTTCTTCATTCTAAATAACCCTCTCTTCTACCGCGTGTTTTGCAAAGGAAATGCGGCGGTAGCAACCTATACAAAATTTTAGCACAGTTTGTATGATTTTTAAAGAACAATTCCCTGTAAAACGGGGGAATGCGCCGCACAAAATCCGCCGAAACCTTTGTGGAATTTGCCTATTGACGGGCCGGAAATTTGCCCCAAAGGCACAAAAAAATCCCGCCGGGCGCGGCCCGGCGGGGGTTTTGGCTCAATATTTTTTGAGGAGAGGCATGGCCAGGGTGAGCACCGCCCAGGCCGCCTGATACAGCACCAGAGCCGGCAGGCCCAGCGCGCCGATGCCGCCGGTGAAGGCCATCACCAGCGCCAGCAGGCAGCTGATGCCCACGCCCGCGGCCTGCACAAGGCTGGCCACCTTTTCGCCCCAGGCCGCCCCGGCGGCGGCCCGCAGGCCGCCCACGAAGGAGGCGAAGCTGCCCATGTGGGTCATGCAGCCCTCGCTGGTCTCGGCATAGGCGGTGTGGGGGGCCAGCATCCGCCGCTCGGCGCCGGAGAGCACCTTCACGCTGCCCGCGGGCAGACCGTAGAGCACCTCCAGCCCTTCGCCGGTGAGGTTGAAATCGTCGCTCTGCACCAGCAGGGACACGCCCTGGCTGCGCAGGTCGGACAGGGTGGCCGCCACCTGGACGTTGGCCTTGTAGCTCACCAGGAACATGGCAAACAGCCGCCCGCTCACCGCCAGATAGATGGGCAGGCGCTTGCCCTTGGTGTAGCGGTTCTCATAGTCCAGGCTGGGGATCTCCAGGCCCTGCTGCTGCATGAAGGCCCGGTTGCCCACGATGACCCGGTTGTTGTTCACCCAGGCGGTGAAGCCGTAGCCGGGCAGGTTTTCCAGGTTCTCCACCTTGAAGAGCATCTCGGTCTTGCCCTGGATGATGGTCATGAACACGTCCCGCAGGGTGTCGCAGCCCTCGATGAGCACCGAGGCCGCGTAGAGGATGGCCAGATCGATGCGCTGCTTGTCGAAGGTCTTGATGCCGTGCAGCCGCACGCTGGCGCCGGGAACCAGGTCCCTCGCGCCCACCACCGCGATGTTGGCCCGGCCCAGCTGCTCCATGGCGGCAGCGCCGGGGATGACCGCGCCCACCTGGGCGGCGCTCTTCTGGGCCAACAGGCTGGGCACGGCGCTCAGCAGGGTGGCGGCCAGCGGCCCGCCCAGACACAGAGCGCCCGCCAGCGCGTTCACGGCGGCCACGCCGCCGTGGCCGGCGAAGAGGCTGACCAGCGCGCTGATGAGGGCGGCGCCCAGCAGGCCCCAGCTCAGTTTCTGGTCCAGACCGTCGCTGGCGCGCTCGGAAAAGCTCTGGCGCAAAAAACCCTTGACCAGAGAGGTGGGCCGGTTCAAAAGCAGGCAGGGCTCCGGCTCGCCCAGGCCCTGGGCCAGCCGGGCGGTGAGCTCGGCGTCGGCCAGAGGCACCGACGCGGTGTGGTCGCTGCCGGCGCTGGCCATGCGGAAGTTGCGCACCACCACGCCCTGCATCACAAAGCGCCCGAAGGCGTCAAGGGTCAGCAGCAGCGCCGCGGGGGCGGCGAAGAGGGTGAGCTTGTCGGCCTCGAACTTGTCGGCGCCCACCAACTGCACCACCAGCTGCACCAGCGCGGCCGCAGCCGCCAGGGCGGGGATGGTGTCGGCGCTGGGGCGGCCCCAGATGCCGGGCACGCCGCTTGCGAACACCCGCCAGTTCACGCCGCAGGCCGCCAGCAGGGCGATCAGATGCACCGCCAGGTAGGCGGCGGGGGCGGTGGCCGGGTCGATGGGGCCGATGGGCGGCAGGGGGCTTGTGCCCACCGCCAGACCCAGATAGAGCAGCAGCGCCGTCAGGATGCCGGTGAGCACCGTGCGCAGCGCCAGCATCCGGCGCATGCCGTCCAGGTCCGCCTGCACCGCGCCTGCGTCGGCGGGGTCCTCGTAATCGTCGATGTATTCCGGCTGCTCCGGCTCGTCGAACACAGCCTCGGCGGGCGCTTCGCCGCCGAACATCCGGGGCAGGAAGCCCCGCTTTCGGGCGGGCTCCTCCTCCGGCTCTTCTTCGGGCTCTTCGGCGGGCTCGTCCTCAAAGCGGATGCTGCCCGCAGCCTCCTCCAGATCGTCCAGCGTCCGGGTGGCGTCGTCGTCCAGCCCTTCCAGCTCGATGACGCCGGTGTCCCCTTCTTCGGGCGCAGGCTCCTCCTCCGGCTCCACCGGCCGGGTGGGCTCGCCGCTCATGGGCAGCGCCACCGGCTCCTCCTGGGGCTGGGGCGCACGGGCGGGGTTGGGGATCATCAGGGTGGGCTCGTCCACCTTGACCTCCCCGGTCTCGCTCAGCTCGTCGTCCTCCTCAAAGCCGGCGCCGTCGTCCTTGTGGCGCAGAAAACGGGCGAAAAAGCCCGGGTGCTGCTCCGGCTCCTCGTCGGGGATGACCGCCACGCTCTCGCTGAAGAACTTCTGGAACTCCGCGTCGAACTGCATCGTCTCGCTGATGGTGCCGGTGAGCTGCTGCATCGCGTCCGGCGAGGGGGCCGCCGGGCCGGTCACCGTCTGCTGCACCTGACGGATGACCTCGTCGGCCTCACTTTCCGCCGCGGGTGCCTTTGCCTCGGCAGGCTTTGCCGCCGGGCGCTGCACCGTGCGCCGGGCGGGCTTTTCCGCCGAGGCCTCCTGGCGGGGCGCCTCCTGCTTTTGAGCGGGCTGCGCCTTGGGAGCGGGGCGGGCAGCCTCGGCCTTGCGGGCGGGCTGGGCCTTCGCGGGCTGGGCCGGGCGCGCCTGCTGCTGCGGGGCGGGCCGGGCCGGAGCCGGTTTTTCTTCCGCTATTTTCGCGGCGGGCCGGGCCTTGGGCGCATCGTCCGCCTGGGGGGCCGGCGCTTGCTGCACCGGCGGCAGGGGCAGGCCGTCCCCGAGGCCCAGGTCGGCCAGGATCTCGTCCACCGCCCGGTCGCTGGCGAGGGCCGCCGCCTGCTGTTGTTTCAATGTTTCCAGGATCTCGTCCACCGAGCTGGAAAATTTATTGTCTGGCACTTGTCGATCCCTCCATGCCTTGTGGGGCGTATGTGTTCAGCGGCGCTGCCGCGCGATCTCGTAGAGGATGATGCCCGCCGCCACCGAGACGTTGAAGCTGTCCACCCCGGTGCCGCGCCCGGCCATGGAAAGGCTCACCGCGCCGTCGCACAGTTTGCGCACCAGCGGGCTGACGCCTCTGCCCTCGCTGCCCAGCACCAGCGCCACCGGGCCGGTGAGGTCGGCTTTTTCCAGGGGCTGGCCGTCCATGTCGGCGCAGTAGACGAACACGCCCTGTTCCTTGAGGCGGCGGATGCTCTCGCCGATGTTGGCCACCCGGGCCACCGGCAGGCGGGCCGCCGCCCCGGCGCTGCTTTTCAGCACCGTGGGGGTGACCGCCGCGCCGCCCCGCTTGGGGATGACCACGCCGTGGGCCCCGCACAGCAGCGCCGAGCGGATGACCGCGCCCAGGTTGTGGGGGTCCTCCACCCCGTCGGCCAGCACCAGGAAGGGCGCTTCGCCCTTTGCGCGGGCGGCGGCCAGCAGGTCCTCCAGGCTGGCGTAGGTGATGGAAGAGGCATAGGCCGCCACGCCCTGGTGGCTGTCGGTGCCGCAGCTCAGCCGCAGCTTGTTGGGATGCACCCGCTTGACCACCGCGCCCGCCTGCTTGGCAAGGGCGGTGTAGTAGGAGGCCACCGCGTCGGGCAGGCCTTCGCTGAGCAGCACAGTGTCCACCCCGGCGCCGCTTTTCAGCAGTTCGGTCACCGGGTTCTTGCCGTAGACGAGGCTCTGCTCCAGAGCGCCGCTGTCGTGTTTTTCAGGGCTGTTGCGCATGATTACTCCTTTTTTGTCAAAAGCGGCAGAAGCCGCCGTTTTTCTCACCGTTATGCATACAAAAAAAGTATACCACCCCGCCGCGGGTTTTGCCAGTGTTTGGCACAAAGTTTCGGCCCCTTTCGACGCCGCCGCCCGGCGGCGGGCATGCCCCGGCGGGATTTTGGACATTCTTGCAAAAATTTATGCAGAATCTTTGGCGGTAGAAACCGCGCCGCCCCCTTTGTAAAGACCGTTATACACACCGTAATTCTGTTTTTAACTTTCCACATGTTGAAAACTCTGTGGAAAATGTTAAAAAACGGCCTGTCCGGGGCACTTTTTCCACAGCCTTCCGGGTTTTCAACCCGGTTTTCCACAGCGTTGTTGAAAGTTTTTCCGTAAACAAGGGGTTATAAACGGCCTGTCAATATTGGAATTTCGACGGTTTTTACAGGGATTTTGCCCCTTTTTTCTCTTAATTTACCTCCCGCCGGTCTGTCCCCGCGGCCTTGACTTTGGGCCCTTTGGCCGCTATCGTACAAAGCAGGAACGCATCTTTATTGAAAGGAGACGCCATGCTGCTGCTTGAAAACACCCGCGGGCTGGACCTGGACGCCACCCTTGGCTGCGGGCAGACCTTTTTGTGGCGGCCGCTGGAGGGCGGCGGATGGGCCGGTGTGACCGCCGGGCGGGCGGTGACCGCCCGCATGGAGGGCACAGTCCTTGTTCTGAAAGGCGCACAGGAAGAGGACCGGGCCTTCTGGGCGAACTACTTTGCGCTGGACATGGACTACCCCGCCCTGCTGGAGCGCTTTTGCGCGGGCAGCAAGCGGCTTGCGGTGTGCGTGGAGCACAGCCCGGGCATCCGGGTGCTGCGCCAGCCCTTTTTCGAGACGCTGTGCTGCTTCATCATCAGCCAGAACAACAACATCCCCCGCATCGCGGCCATCACCGGGCGGCTGTGCGAAGGGCTGGGGGAAAAGCTGGGCGAGGGGCTTTATTCCTTCCCCGCGCCGGAGGTGCTGGCCGGGCGGGAGCCGGAGGACCTTGCCTTTCTGCGGGCGGGCTGGCGGGCGGAGTATCTCATCGACGCGGCCCGGAAGGTGGCCTCGGGCCAGGTGAGCGAGGCGGCGCTGGCCGCCCTGCCCGACGCCGAGGCCCGGGCCCTTCTGATGACCGTGAAGGGGGTGGGGCCCAAGGTGGCGGACTGCGTGCTGCTCTACAGTCTCTCCCGCTGGAGCGTGGTGCCCATGGACGTGTGGATGAAGCGGGCGATGGCGCGGCTTTTCCCCCGGGGCGCGCCGGTGTGCTGCCGTCCCTATCAGGGCATTGCCCAGCAGTTCATCTTCGATTATGCCAGGGCCAGCCTTCCCCGGGGCGCAAATGACAAAAAAAGCGCAAAACCGCGCCGCGGCGATTGATTTTGTCCGTCCGATGGGGTATACTGTTTTAGGATTGCATCCCATCCAAACGATCGGAGGTCATAAATATGTTAGTTTCCGCTACTGAAATGCTGAAAAAGGCCCGTGACGGCCACTATGCTGTGGGTCAGTTCAACATCAACAACCTGGAGTGGACCAAGGCCGTTCTGCTCACCGCGCAGGAACTGAACAGCCCGGTGATCCTGGGCGTGTCCGAGGGCGCGGGCAAATACATGACCGGCTACAAGACCGTGGCCGCCATGGTGAAGGCCATGGTGGAGACCCTGAACATCACCGTGCCTGTGGCCCTGCACCTGGACCACGGCAGCTACGAAGGCGCCAAGGCCTGCCTGGAGGCCGGCTTCTCCAGCATCATGTTCGACGGCAGCCACTACCCCATCGACGAGAACGTGGCCAAGACCACCGAGCTGGTGAAACTGGCCCATGAGATGGGCGTTTCCGTGGAGGCCGAGGTGGGCTCCATCGGCGGCGAGGAAGACGGCGTTGTGGGCGCCGGCGAAGTGGCCGACCCCGCCGAGTGCAAGCGCATCGCGGACCTGGGCATCGACTTCCTGGCCGCCGGCATCGGCAACATCCACGGCAAGTACCCCGCCAACTGGAAGGGCCTGGACTTTGACGCTCTGGACAAGATCCACGAGGCCACCGGCGGCATCCCCCTGGTGCTGCACGGCGGCACCGGCATCCCCGCCGACATGATCCAGAAGGCCATCAGCCTGGGCGTGTCCAAGATCAACGTGAACACCGAGTGCCAGCTGAGCTTCGCCGCCGCCACCCGCGAGTACATCGAGGCCGGCAAGGACCAGCAGGGCAAGGGCTATGACCCCCGCAAGCTGCTGCTGCCCGGCTTTGAGGCCATCAAGGCCACCGTCAAGGAGAAGATGGAGCTGTTCGGCAGCGTGAACAAGGCGTAAGCCTCTCTTCCCATTGAACCAAAAAGACCGCCCCACCGGGGGCGGTCTTTTTTTGCGTTTTCGCGGTCAGGCATCGGGGAAGTAGTCGTGCAGGTCCCGCAGCGCGCCGTCCTGGCGGACCTCCACATGGCAGTGGTTCCCGGTGCTGTTGCCGGTGGAACCCACCGCGCCGATCTGCTGGCCCTGGGCCACCTCGTCCCCCACCGCCACATCAATGCTGCTCATATGGCTGTAAAGCGTGGAAAGGCCGTTGCCGTGGTCGATCATCACCACGTTGCCATAGGCGTAATGCCACTGGGCCATGGACACGGTGCCCGCCGCCATGGCCAGCACTTCGCTGCCGTAGGGCGCTTTCAAGTCAGCCCCCTTGTGGTAGTCGCTCTTCCAGCGGCTGACCGTCTCATACGCCGGCACCGGCCAGATAAAGCCATCTGCTTGCAGTGCGTCGTCTGCCTTTGCAGTGCTTTGGGAGGCGGGCGGCACACTGTCTGCTTCGGTCCCGCTCTGGGAGGCGGACGGCTGCGAGGCAGAGTCCGGCGCATCCTGCGCCTGAGAGGCGGGCGGCATACTGTCTGCTTCAGCCCCGCTCTGGGAGGCGGACGCGCCCGCCAGCGGCTGGGGCGAGGCGCTGCTCACCGGGGCACTCACCGGCGCGTCGGAGGCGGAGAAGCCCGCCGCCACGCAAACGGTAAGGCAGAGGGTGGCGATCAGCGCAGCGGCCACGGCCACGGTGAGGCGGCGGCTGGGGGCCGCCGGGTGCAGCAGGGCGGCAAGACGGGCCTGCAGTTCCTTTTTGCTGCCGCCCAGGCCCGCCGCGCCGGCGGGCAGGGGGCGGCTTTGGGCCGCGTCCAGCAGCAGAAGACCGTAAGTGAGGCGGTCGGCTTCGCCCAGCCCTGCGGCAGCCTTTTCGTCACAGGCGTATTCACAGGCCCGGCTCCAGCGCCCCTCCTGCAGCGCGCACAGGGGGTTGAACCAGTGCAGCCGGCAGCACCAGCGCACCAGCGCCTTGGCCCACAGGTCGCCCCGGCTCAGATGGGCCGCCTCGTGGCGCAGGGCCAGTTCCAGCCGGGCCAGCGTCATTCCTTCCGGCAGATAGAGCACCGGGCGCACAAGGCCGGTCATCACCGGGCCCGCAAGGCCGGGGCAGACCCGCAGTCGGGGTGCACGGGCCACGCTCGCCTGGGCGCACACTTCCTGCCACAGGGCGTCCCGCTCCCCTCCCACCGGGGCGGAGAGCCTTTGCAGCCCACGGCAGAAACGCAGATACCGGCCCATCTGCCACAGGGTGCAGGCCAGCGCTCCTGCGGCCCAGACCCAGGGCAGCGCCGCCAGCACCAGGGCCGCCGGGTCCGGCGTGGCAGCTGGAGCCGCGGTTTGGGTGGGCAGCACCGCCGGGGCGGCGCTTTGAGCGGCGCGGGCCGCCGCATCCAGCGCCCGGCCCACCGGAGCCAGGGGCGCGGCCACCGGGGCGGGCTTTGCCGCGAAGAGCAGCGCCAGCACCGGCCCCGCCGGCACCAAAAAGAGGGGGAATGCCGCCGCCAGCGCCCGGGCCCGGGCGGCGGGCCGCAGCTTGTTCAGCAGCGGCGAGAGAGCCAGACAGGCCAGCACCGCCAGCCCGCCCGCCGCCGAAAGGGGCAGCACCAGAGAGTAGAACAGTTCATTCACGGCCTTTCACCTCCTCGTCCAGCCAGGCCCGCAGTTCCGCCAGTTCCCCGTCGGAGAGGCCCTTTCCATCGTACAGGGCGGCCACCATGCTCTTGACGCTGCCGCTGTAATAGCGGCCCAGCAGCTCCCGGGCGGCCTGGGCCCGGTAATCCTCCGCGCTCACCAGGGCGCGGTAAAGGTTCTGCTTGCCCTGCTTTTCCACCGCCAGGGCCCCCTTGTTCACCATGCGGGCCAGAAAGGTGAGCAGCGTGGAGGGCTTCCAGCCCTTTTCCGCCATCCGCTCGGTGAGCTGCGCCGCCGTGACCGGCGCGCCCAGCTCCCAGACCTTTTCCATGATCTCCAGTTCCGCGTCGGAGAGTTTCATTTCTTTCGCCTCCATATTCTACATCTTGTCGACGATTTAATACTACACGATGTAGAAGATAATTGCAACCCCTGTGCGCCCCTTTTCACAATTTTTTCAAAGGCAGGGCGGAAAGCTGCCCACCGCGGCGGCAGGGCGGTCATTCTGCGCGGCGCGGCGGACCCTGCCGCCTTCTCCATGGCCGCAGACGCAAAAAACGCCCCTCCGGGCCCGCAGGGACCCCGGAAGGGCGCTTTGCTTTTTGTCACACCGCTTTTTCCAGCGCCAGCACCGCCACGGTGATGTCGTCCGGGCGGGCGCTGCGGCTGGCCCGGCCTTTGGCCATGTCCGCCAGGATGTGGGCGATTTCGGCGGGGGTGCTGCCCATGGCGGCGCAGAGTTCCAGCTGCTGGCAGATCCAGCCGGGGCCGTCCACCAGCGCGCCGTCGCTCACCAGCACCACCAGCTCCTTCTCGTGGAGGGTCAGGGTGCGGCCCTCCCCCACCACGCTGCTCAGGATGCCCACCGGCAGGCCGGCGGCCTCCACCGGCTCGGCCTTGCCGCCCCGCACCACAAAGGTGGGGCAGGCCCCGGCTTTGTAGAGACTGGCCCTCCCGGTGTAGAGGTCCACGCTCACCAGATCCAGGGTGGCGGCGCTCTCCTCGTCGCTCTTGAGGGCCAGCGCCACGTTCACCAGCCGGGCCGCGCTCTCGGCGGCAAAGCCCGCTTTCAGCAGTTTTGCCGCCAGGGTGCAGGCCAGGGTGCCGTCGATGGCGGCGGGCCGCCCCACCCCCATGCCGTCGCAGAGCAGAAGGTGGGCGCTGCCGAACGCGTCGCAGAACTGCTGCACCGCGTCGCCGCAGGCATCCTCCTTGGCCGGGTGGGCCGCCAGCCCGAACACCGGGTCATACACCGCCTTCTCGGTGAGGGTGAGGGTAGTGACGGGGCCGGTGTGGTCCACCACAAAGGGGGCCAGCGCCCGGTGGCAGATGGCCGAGGCCTCCTTGCTCAATTCCGTCAGCTCCTCATCGGAGAAGGTGGTGCGGCTCACGCTCACGGTGCCCCGCAGCCGCCCGGAGGCGTCGTAGCCCAGCTGGGCCTCCAGCGGCTCCAGCCCCAGGGAGGCCAGCAGCGCCGAAAGGCGGGCGGTCTTGCCCTCGTCGGGGGCCACCGTCTGCCCCAGCTGGCCCGCCATCTGGCCCAGCGCCTGGGCCATGGCGGTGTACTGCTCGGTGAGGGCGTTGCGCATGGCCTGGGCCCGAACCCGGCTCTCCCGCCGGCTGCGGTAGAGGGTGTAGGCCCGCCCTGCCGCACTGCACAGCTCCACCGGGTGCACACAGCGGCAGAACTGCCCCGGCAGCTGCTCCAGCGCCGCCCGGCCCTGCTGTTCCAGAATGGGCTTGAGGCGCAGAAAGCCGTCCACCGTGTCGGAGTAGTGCTCCACCCAGCAGCGCTCCCGCTGGCCGCAGCTGCGGCAGAGCTCTTCCGCCACGTGGTCCATCACCCAGTTGTAGCTCTCCCCCTTTTTGGGCAGGGTCTTGTAGACGCTGTCCACCGTGTCCGCGATGCCGGTGAGAGCCTGGGCCACATGCTCCAGCTGGCCCACGGCGCTGGCCACCCGGGGGCGGGCGGCGCTCTCGGTCACCGGCTCCGCCTGGCCGGGCAGGGCCGCCAGCCAGCGTCGGGGCAATGCGAAGAAGGCGGCCTCCGCCAGCGCCGCGCTGGCCAGAAAGCCCAGCAGGGCCTCCGGGGAGGATGCGGCCAGACTGCACAGCACCGAGGTGCCCAGAAACACCGCGGCGCTGCCCATCCGCTCGCCGGGGGTGAGGAATGCGGCGGCAAGACAGCCCGCCGTCACCCCCAGGCCCGCGAAGGCCAGGTCCGGGTCGGCGGCGGTGAGCATCACCGCCCCCGCAGCACAGAGGGCGGCGCAGTCCCGCACGCGGCCCCGGTAGGCCAGCCACAGGCCCGCCGCCGCCAGCACCGCAGCGGCAGGCTGCAGCGGGCCGGCGGGCAGGGCGCAGAGGGCGGGCAGGGCCAGCATCGCCAGGGGGAAGGCTTGTCCCGCCAGCGGGGCAGAGGGACGGGGCCGGGCCTTGGCGGTCTTTGCCAGCGCGAAGCCTCCCGCCGCCGCCAGCACGGCGGACCCCAGGGTGGTGAAGGCCGCCGCCGGGGTGGACAGGCCCGCCATCGAGAGCATCAGCTGCACCAGCAGTAAAGTGCCGCAGCCCGCCGCGGCGGCGGGCCAGAAGGTGGTGCGGAAGAGCCAGCGCCCCGCCAGCGCCGAGGCCAGGGCCGCCAGCCAGCGCAGGCTGTCCACCGGGTCCAGCAGGGCGAGATAGCCCAGCGCCGCGCCCGCGGCGGCGCTCTGGACCCAGCTCTGCCCCACCCCCAGCACCAGCGACAGGCCGAAGGGATGCAGCCCGCCGAAAACGCCTCCCGCCGCCAGGGAGAATCCGCCGAAGCCCGCCGCCATCTGCCACAGAACGGGGCCCGCCTCTTCCAGCCGGCGGCGCAGGCGCAGAGCGCGCAAATGTTCGTTCATCTTCCTCCACCTCGTTTTTCTTCCTTGGTTGTCAGCGCGGCGGCGGCCCGGGCCTTATGTAACGGCGGGCCGCCGCGACTGCTGTGGTACCACCGGCAGCCATCCGCCGCCGGCATTCGTCCCAAGTATATGCCCCCTCCCCTTCACTTTTTGCCGCAGTCCGTCGCAAGCGCAAAATGCGGCAAAACTTCCCCTTTCCCCCGCTCTTCAGCCCTGCGTTGCCTTTTGGCCGCCGCTGTGGTATGCTCTTTGCCAGAGAGGGGGAACGGGCCATGGAGCTGTTTCTTCGCCCCGCCGGGCGGCGGGACGCGGCGGCGCTTGCCGCCATCTACAATTCAAATCCCGGCTTTCTCGCCCATCATCTGGGCCGGGAGCGGGTGGACGAGGCCTTTCTTTTATCGGAACTGGAGGAGATGGCCGGGGCGGGCTTTGCCTCCTATCTCATCACCCAGGGCGAGGGCGGCCCGGCGGTGGCCGCCGCTGACGTGCGGGGCGGCGAGGAGGCCTATCTCTCCCTGCTCATCCTGCACCGCACCGCCCAGGGCCGCGGCATGGGCCGGCGGTGCGCGGCCCTGCTGGAAGACCACCTGCGCGCCGGCGGCAGCCGCCGGGTGCGCATCGACGTGGTGGACGACCACCCCGGCAATCCCCTGCCCTTCTGGCGGCGGCTGGGCTACGAGGGCAGCGAGCGGGTGGCCCTGACCTGGGGCGAAAAGACCAGCAGCGCGCTGGTGCTGCGCAAAGAACTGTGAGGGAGCGACATGGAGAAGAACACCGAAGAATTCCGCCGCTGGCTGGCCGCCACCCGGGACGAGCCTTTGGAAGGCATGGCGGCCTTTTTCGACGCCCGCACCGGGGAGTACGAGGCCCACATGGCCCCCTGGGCGGCCCAGTACCAATGGATGGCCCGGGAACTGCCCGCCGGCACGAAGCGCCTTCTGGACCTGGGCTGCGGCACCGGGCTGGAACTGGACTGCATCTTCCGCCGTTTTCCTGCTCTGGAAGTCACCGGCGTGGACCTGGCGGGGGGCATGCTGGACCTGCTCCGGCGCAAGCACCCCGGCAGGGCCCTGACGCTGGTGCAGGCGGACTATTTCGCCTGGGAGCCGGAAGGCGGCCCCTTCGACGCTGTGGTGGCCTTTGAGACCCTGCACCATGTGACCGCGGCCAAAAAGACGGAGCTCTTTGCAAAGGTGCACCGCTGGCTGCGGCCCGGCGGGGTCTTTCTGGAGTGCGACTACATCGCCTCCACCCCGGAGATGGAGGAAATGGCCTTTGCCGAGGCCGCCCGCCGCCGGGCGCGGGACGGTGTGCCGGAGGAGGTCTTTGTCCACTTTGACACGCCCCTCACCCTGGAGCACGAGCTGGAAGCCCTGCGGGCGGGGGGATTCGCTGCGGTGGAGGTGCTGGGCTTTCTGCCGCCGGACGACCACACCCCGCTGCTGCGGGCGGTGAAGGCTCCCCTGCCTTGACTTTTCCGCCCGCCGGGGGGATAATTAGACCAAACAAACCGGGCGGCCGAAGATTCGGCCGCCCTTTCAAAAGGAGCATGGAACAAATGAAAGTTGCTATTCCCTACGAGGCCGGTCAGGTCTTCGGGCACTTCGGCCACAGCGCCGCCTTCATGGTCTACGAGATCGAGGCCGGCAAGGTGGTGAGCAGCACCCTGCTGCCCACCAACGGCAGCGGCCACGGCGCGCTGGCGGGCCTGCTGGCGGCGAACAAGGTGAACGCCCTGATCTGCGGCGGCATCGGCGGCGGCGCACGCACCGCTCTGGCAGCGGCGGGCATCGCGGTGTATGCCGGGGTCACCGGCAGCGCCGATGCGGCGGCCGCCGCGCTGGCCGAGGGCCGTCTGACCTTTGACCCGGACGCCGTCTGCGCCCACCACGAGGGCCACGGCGAGGGCCATGACTGCGGCAGCCACGGCCACGACTGCGGCAGCGCCGAGCACACCTGCGGCGGCTGAGTCTGCTTTACAAAACGAAAAAGCCCTGACCGGCATCGGTCAGGGCTTTTTTGTGTCAATTTGTTTTACGGTTTGTATTAAATCGACAAATCATTTCACACCGTAGCGCTGCAGCAGGGCTTCGATCTTGGCGTGGGGGTCGATGATGCTGCTCACGCTCATGTCGTGGTTGATGGCGGCCACAAAGTAGGCGATGTACTTGGACACATCCACCTCGTGGAACCACTCGCGGCTCAGCAGCTCGGGGGTGCGGTAGGTCAGGTTGGTGCCGAACACACCGCTGATGATGCCGTCGGCATAGGCCTTGTCGAACTCGGCCAGACCGGCGGTGAAGATGGCGTAGGTGGCGTTGCAGAAGATGCGCTTGGCGCCCCGCTTTTTCAGCTCGTAGCCGATGTCCAGCATGCTCTCGCCGGAGGAGATGATGTCGTCGGCGATGAACACGTCCTTGCCTTCCACGCTCTCGCCCAGATACTCATGGGCAACGATGGGGTTGCGGCCGTTCACAACGCGGCTGTAGTCGCGGCGCTTGTAGAACATGCCCAGGTTCACGCCCAGCACGCTGGCGTAGTACATGTTGCGGTTGATGGCGCCCTCGTCGGGGCTGATGACCATGAAGCTGTCCGGGGTGGGCTTGAAGTCGGGGATGTGCTTGAACATGGCCTTCATCACCTGATAGGTGGGCATCACGTTGTCCATGCCCATCAGGGGCACCGCGTTGGACACGCGGGGGTCGTGGGCGTCAAAGGTGATGATGTTGGCCACGCCCATGCCCTGCAGCTCCTGCAACGCGTAAGCGCAGTCCAGGCTCTCGCGGTAGGTGCGGCGGTGCTGGCGGCTGCCGTAGAGCAGCGGCATGATGACGGTGATGCGGTGAGCCTTGCCGCTGGCGGCCTGGATCAGGCGCTTCAGGTCCTGGTAGTGGTCGTCGGGGCTCATGCTGTTTTCCGAGCCGAACAGCCGGTACTTGCAGCTGTAGTTGCCCACATCCACCACGAAGTAGAGGTCGTCACCGCGAACGGTGTTCTTGATCACGCCCTTGCCGTCGCCGGAAGAAAAACGGGGGCACTCGCTGGGGATGATGAAGGTCTCCTTGTTGAGGCCTTTGCGGTTGGCCCAACGGACCAGGTGGCTGTCGATCAGCGCGGTCAGTTCGTGGGCGCCGGGGGTGGCGATCAGGCCAAGGTCTGCAACGCCGTTGCCGTCAATGAAAAACTCAGCGCCGCTGTGCTGCTGCTCCATCACAAGAAACAACTCCTGTTCTTTTTTTCGATTCCTGCCCCGGCAAAGCCGGGTCGTACATGATTACACCAACATATTAACATACTTTTTACCAAAGGAACAGCACCCCGCGCATTTTTCGGCATTTTCTGCGTCCGGGCCATTCTGTACGACCGCGATGGGGCAAAAATTTGGAGATTTTGCCCAAAAGCGGCGGTGCTGTCCCCTTTAAGGGACAAAGAATCCGCCCCTGTTCCCGCAGGAACAGGGGCGGCAAAAAGCCTTTTGGCGCTGCGATCAGACCAGCTCGATGATGGCCATCTCGGCGGCGTCGCCGCGGCGGGGGCCGATCTTGACGATGCGGGTGTAGCCGCCGTTGCGGTCAGCATACTTGGGGCCGTACTCGTCGATGACCTTCTTGGCCACGGTCTCCTTGGTGATGTAGGAGTAGACCTGACGCTTGGCGTGCAGCTCTTCCTTCTTCCCCAGGGTCACCATCTTCTCGGCCATGGAACGAACTTCCTTGGCACGGGTGACGGTGGTCTCGATCTTGCCGTTCTCAAACAGGTAGGTGACCATGGCACGCAGCATGGCGTTGCGGTGCTCGCTGGTTCTGCCGAGTTTTCTGGTACCGGGCATCCCGTTTCACTCCTTTGCTGTAATTACTCGTCGTCTTTGGTAAGGGTAAAGCCCAGAGAATCAAGCTTGGCCATGACCTCTTCCAGGCTCTTGCGGCCGAGGTTGCGGACCTTCATCATCTCGTCCTCGGACTTGTTGATCAAATCTTCCACGGTGTTGATGCCCGCGCGCTTGAGGCAGTTGAAGGAACGCACCGACAGATCCAGCTCTTCGATGGTCATCTCCAGAGCCTTCTCCTTGCCCTTGTCGTCCTTCTCCACCATGATCTCGGCGCCGATGGCCTCCTCGGACAGGTTCACGAAGAGGTTCAGGTGCTCGGTGAGCACCCGGGCCGCCAGGCTCACCGCCTCTTTGGCGTTGATGGTGCCGTCGGTCCAAACCTCGATGGTGAGTTTGTCGTAGTCGGTGATCTGGCCAACGCGGGTGTTGTCCACGGTGTAGTTGACCTTCAGGACAGGGGTGTAGATGCTGTCGACGGGCAGAACGTTCAGATCGTTCTTCTCCATCACCAGCTGCTTGTTGCGCTCAGCGGGCACATAGCCCCGGCCCTTGTCGAAGGTGAGCTCCATCACGAGCTTGCCGCCTTCGTCCAGGGTGGCGATGTGCCATTCGGGGTTCAGCACCTCGATCTCATCGCTGGGTTTGATGCTGCCAGCAGTAACTTCACACTCACCGGACGCCTCGATGCGCACGGTGACAGGGCCGTCGGCGTAGAGTTTGGCGGCAATGCCTTTGAGGTTCAGAACGATCTCGGTCACGTCTTCCTTGACGCCGGGGATGGTGCTGAACTCGTGAACAACGCCGTCGATCTTAACGCTGGTGACGGCTACACCGGGAAGCGACGAGAGCAGGACACGCCGTAAGCTGTTGCCCAAGGTGGTACCGAAGCCACGCTCCAGCGGTTCCACGACAAACTTGCCGTAGCGTCCGTCGGGCGACAGGCTCGCGGTATCGATTCTGGGGCGTTCGATCTCCATCATAGTTAAATCCTCCCTTGGCGGCCGGCCCCGGAAGGCCGGCCAGTAGTGTTCGCTTTCCCTTGGGTGAGTTTGTTACTTGGAGTACAACTCAACGATCAGGTGCTCGGCCACATCGAAGTCGATGTCGGCGCGGTCCGGCAGCTTGTCGACCACAACGCTCATCTTCTCGAGGTCCTTGGTCATCCAGCCGGGCACAGGGCGGGAGGCATTCTTCTCAGCGCACTCCTTCAGCTTGGCGCTGTCGGTGGTCTTGACTTCCACCTTGTCGCCGGCAGAGAGGAGGTAGGAGGGGATGTTGACGATCTTGCCGTTCACGGTAAAGTGACGATGCAGGACCAGCTGACGGGCTTCCTTGCGGCTCATGGCGAAGCCGGCGCGGTAGACAACGTTGTCCAGGCGGCTCTCCAGGATGCGCAGCAGGTTCTCACCGGTCATGCCGCTCTTGCGCTCGGCCATGTCAAAGTAGTGGGCGAACTGGCTCTCCAGAACGCCGTAGTAACGCTTCGCCTTCTGCTTGGCGCGCAGCTGCAGGCCATACTCACTGACCTTCTTGCGCATCTGGCCGGTGCCATGCTGGCCGGGCACAAAGCTGCGGCGCGCGAACGCGCACTTGTCGGAATAGCAGCGCTCGCCTTTCAAAAACAGTTTCTGACCTTCGCGGCGGCACTGACGGCACACTGCGCCTGTATATCTTGCCATTCTTGTTCCTCCTTAAAAATCAGATGCGGCGACGCTTGGGCGGGCGGCAGCCATTGTGGGGGATGGGGGTCACGTCCTTGATCATGTTGACCTCAAGGCCGGTGGCCTGCAGCGCGCGGATGGCGGCTTCGCGGCCGGCGCCGGGGCCCTTGACGTAGACCTCAACGGTCTTCATGCCGTGCTCCATGGCCACCTTGGCGGCGGCCTCCGCCGCAGACTGAGCGGCGAAGGGAGTGCTCTTGCGGGAACCGCGGAAGTTCAGACCGCCGGAGCTGGCCCAGGAAACGGTGTTGCCCTGCGTATCGGTAATGGTAACGATGGTATTGTTGAAGGTGCTCTGGATGTGCGCAGCGCCGCGCTCGATGTTCTTGCGCTCGCGCCGCTTGGTGCGCACGGCGCCCTTTTTAGCAGCAGCTTTAGTTGCCATTTCTCTTGCTCCTCCTTACTTCTTCTTGTTCGCGACGGTGCGCTTCGGGCCCTTGCGGGTGCGAGCGTTGGTCTTGGTGCGCTGGCCGCGAACGGGCAGCCCCTTGCGATGGCGAACACCGCGGTAGCACTGGACTTCGACCAGGCGCTTGATGTCCAGCGCCACGTTGCGGCGCAGGTCGCCTTCCACGATGACGTTGTTCTTGTCCAGGTACTCACGGATCAGACCTTCCTGCTCAGCGGTCAGGTCCTTCACGCGGGTGTCGGGATCGATGTTGGTAGCCGCCAGGATCTTCTTGGCGGTGCTGGGGCCAATGCCATAGATGTAAGTCAGGCCTACTTCGACCCGCTTTTCGCGGGGCAGGTCAACGCCGGCAATACGTGCCATAGTTTCAAAAACCTCCTAAAATAACATCCCATGTCCGTGTCGGGGGCTGCGCCGGGAATCTACGCACTTGCCCCCCAAGCGCTGGGGGGCCTTAGCCCTGGCGCTGCTTATGCTTGGGGTTTTCGCAAATGACCATCACGCGACCTTTGCGCTTGATGACCTTGCATTTTTCGCAGATGGGTTTCACGGAAGGCTTAACCTTCATGCTGATAACCTCCTTTGTGACTTGGGCGCTTTACTTAGAGCGCCAGGTGATGCGCCCCTTGGTCAGATCGTAGGGCGACATTTCCAGTGTAACCTTGTCTCCGGGCAGGATGCGGATGAAATTGGTCCGCAGTTTGCCGGAGATGTGCGCCAGCAACCGATGGCCGTTTGCCAGCTCCACCCGGAAGGTGGCGTTGGGCAGTGCCTCGACGACAGTGCCCTCAACTTCGATGACGTCTTCTTTAGACAAGCTCTTCCCTCCTCATGGCTTTGCGGGGTGCTGGGCGTCGAACGCCTTCACCGCCGCTGCGAGCTGTTTGTCGGTTGCAAGGCTTTCGCCCCGCAGAACGGTTGCGGTGGGGGCCACATGCCTTATCTTTTTGGCCTTGGGCCGATCCAGTTTGCGCAGACTTCCGTCCGCGAGAAAAAGCATCTGGCCTTGTATGCCGATCACCGCAAAAGTCCGGTTTTTGTCCCGGCCGGCTTTTGAGCGGACCAGCTGGCCTTTTACAAAGTCCATTCAGGCCCCTCCCACGCTTTGGTCAGGACTTCCGGCCCCGCGGCGGTGATGGCGACCGTGTGCTCAAAGTGAGCGGAAAGGCCGCCGTCCGCCGTTTTCACCGTCCATCCATCGGCCCCCGTCACCACGGAGTAATGCTTCTGGTTGACCATGGGTTCAATGGCGAGGGTCATGCCCGCCACAAGGCGGGGACCCCGGCCGGCGGGCCCGAAATTGGGCACCTCCGGGTCCTCGTGGAGCTCTTTGCCCACACCGTGGCCCACAAAACTGCGGACGACCGAGAAGCCGTTTTCTTCCACATAGGTCTGCACCGCGTTGCTGATGTCGCCCACCCGCGCGCCGAACACCGCGGCGGCAATGCCGCGGTGCAGCGACTCACGTGTGACGTCCAGCAGGCGCTGGGCCTCCAGGTCCAGTTTGCCGCACCCGAAGGTGCAGGCGTTGTCCCCGTTGAAGCCGCCGAAGGCAGCCCCTGTGTCGATGCTGACGATATCGCCCGGCCGGATCACCTTTGCATGGCTGGGGATGCCGTGGATCACTTCGTCGTTGACGCTGATGCACGCGGTGCCCGGAAAGCCGTACAGGCCCTTGAAGTTGGGCTTGGCGCCCTGCCGTTTGATAAAGTCGAAGATGATCTTGTCGATCTCGGCGGTGGTGATGCCTGCCTCGATCGCTTCGCCGCCGCGCCGCAGCGCCAGAGCGCTGATCTCGCAGGCCCGGCGCATGACGGCAAGTTCTTTGGCGTTTTTAAGCTGGATCACGCGTTACGCCTCCAGTGCTTTCAGCAGAAGAGCGGTGGTGTCGGCAATGGTGTCCTGCCCTTCCACCACCACCAGCTTGCCCCGCTGGCGGTAGAACTCCACCAGGGGCTCGGTCTGCTCGTGGTAAGCGGCCAGCCGGTCGCGCACGGTGGCGGGCTCGTCGTCCTTGCGGACGATCAGAGGCCCGCTGCACCGGTCGCACCGGTCAGGCTCGCGGCTGGGCTTGAACTCCAGGTGATAGGAGGCCCCGCAGGCGGAGCACACCCGCCGCCCGGAAAGCCGCCGCATGATCACTTCATCCGCCACCTCCAGGTCCACCACCTTGTCGATGACCACGCCCATCTCCTCCAGCGCCTCGGCCTGGGCCACCGTGCGGGGCACGCCGTCCAGAATGAAGCCTTTGGAGCAGTCGGGCTGGGCCAGGCGCTCTTTGATGATCCCGATGATGACGTCGTCGGGGACAAGCGCGCCGCTGTCCATAAAGGATTTCGCTTTCAGCCCCATCTCTGTGCCGTTTTTCACGGCCTCGCGCAGGATGTTGCCGGTACTGATGGCCGGGATGCCCAGCTTGTCGCAGACGATCTCAGCCTGGGTGCCTTTGCCGGCGCCCGGAGCGCCCAAAAGAATCAGGTTCATGCTCGTTTGTCCCCTTTCTGTTTTGTGTTTCGCGTCAGGGCCTCACTCGAGGAAGCCCTTGTGATGGCGCATCAGCATGTAGCTTTCCATGCTGCGGCCGGTGTCCAGAGCCACGCCCACGACGATCAGCAGGCTGGTGCCGCCCAGCTGGATGCTCACGCCGGTGACGTTGCCCAGGATGATGGGCAGCACCGCGACGATGCCAAGGAACACAGCGCCGATCAGGGTGATCTTGGACAGGCTCTTGGTGATGAAGTCGCTGGTGGGCTTGCCCGGGCGGATGCCGGGGATCGCGCCGTTGTTCTTGCGCAGGTTGTTGGCGATCTCCACCGGGTTGTACTGAATGGCCACATAGAAATAGTTGAAGGCCAGGATCAGCAGCAGGTAGATGACAGCGTAGAGGAGGCTGTTGTAGTTGAACACATTGAAGAACGCCACCCAGAAGGAGCTCTCGACCTGCAAGAGGCTGCCGATCATGTTGGGGATGCTGCACAGGGTGCTGGCAAAGATGACGGGCATAACGCCGCTCATGTTCACCTTGATGGGAATGTGGCTGGCCTGTCCGCCGTACATCTTGCGGCCCACCACCCGCTTGGCGTACTGCACCGGGATGCGGCGCTCGCCGTTGGTGAGGATGACCACGAACACCACCGCGGCGATCGCCAGGATGGCGATGATGGGGAGGTAGACGTAGTACTGGGGCTTGCCGTCGGCGGCTTCGGCCAGCAGGGCCTGCACGCTGCCGATGACGTCGCTCCAGCGGGAGATGATGCCGACGAAGATCAGCAGCGAAACGCCGTTGCCGATGCCCTTGGCGTCGATCTGCTCGCCCATCCAGGTGAGCAGCTGGCTGCCGGCGGCGAAGCTCAGCACGATAACGACGGCGCTGAACCAGGCCTGCCAGCCGGTGTTGTAGGTCAGCACGCCCCAGCTGCGCAGCACCATGTAGTAGCCAATGCTCATGGCCACGCCGATGCCGGCGCCGGTGTAGCGGGTGATGCGGGTCAGCTTGCGCCGGCCTTCCTCGCCCTCTTTGCTCAGCCGCTCCAGGGCGGGGATCGCCACAGTGAGCAGCTGAATGATGATGGAGGCGTTGATATAGGGCGATACGCTCAAAGCGAAGATCGCGCACTGGCTCAGCGCGCCGCCGCTCATCATGTTCAGGTAATCCAGCATGTTGCCGCTGCCGCCCAGCTCCCGGAAGAGCTCCAGCGCGTCCACGTTGACGTAAGGCACGCTGATGGCGCAGCCCAGCCGGAAGATCACGAGGATCATCAAGGTGAACAGGATCTTTTTACGCAGTTCGGGGATCTTCCACGCGTTGCGGAACGTATCGAACACCTTAGATCACCTCGGCCTTTCCGCCTGCCTTCTCGATCTTTTCTTTGGCAGTGGCGGTGTAGGCCGCCAGCTGAACAGTGAGGGCTTTGGTCAGTTCGCCGTTGCCCAGCACCTTCACGCCGTCCAGGCTCTTCTTGATCAGACCGGCTTCCACCAGAGCCTTGGTATCAACCACGGCACCGGCTTCGAACTTGGCCTCCAGGTCGCTCACCTTAACGGTAGCATACTCGGTGGCAAAAATGTTGTTGAAACCGCGCTTGGGCAGGCGGCGCTGCAGCGGCATCTGGCCGCCTTCGAAACCAGCCTTCTTGACGCCGGAGCGGGCTTTCTGGCCCTTGTGGCCGTAGCCGGCAGTCTTGCCGTTGCCGCTGCCGTGGCCGCGGCCCTTGCGCTTCGCTGCCACATTGGAGCCGGCGGCGGGCTTTAATTCATGAAGCTTCATCTGCTTGCACCTCCTTGCTGTTACGCTTTGGTGACCGCGACCATATGGCTGATCTTGGCGATCTTGCCGGCGGTCTGGGCGTTGTCGGGCTGAACGGTGACGTCGCCGATCTTCTTCAGGCCCAGGCTCTTGGCGGTGGCGATCTGCTTGGCGCCACGGCCGGAGAGGCTCTTGGTCAGCTTCACGGTCACGGTACCGGCCTTGACTTCCGCCTTCTTGGCGGCGGTCTTCTTGGCGGCGGGCTTGGCCTCGCCGTCGGCCGCCTTCTTGGTGGTCTTCTTGGCGGCGGGCTTGGCCTCGCCGTCAGCCGCCTTCTTGGCCGCGGGCTTCTTGGCCGCGGTGGCCTTCTTGGCGGCGGGCTTCTTCTCGGCGGCAGCCTCGGTGGCCGCTACCTTCTTCTCGGTTTCTGCCATTGTAAGCTACCTCCTTAACCCAGAATCTCTTTCACGGTCTTGCCGCGCTTGGCAGCAACTTCCTCAGCGCTGACCAGGTTGCACAGGCCGTTGAAGGTGGCGGTGACCACGTTGCAGGGGTTGTTGGAGCGCAGGCACTTGGTACGGATGTCCTTGATGCCGGCCACTTCCAGGACCGCACGAACGGGGCCGCCGGCGATCACGCCGGTACCGGGGGCGGCGGGACGCATCAGGATGCGGCCGGCGCCGAACTCGCCCACGATCTCGTGGGGGATGGTGGTGCCCTTCATGTTGATCTTGTGCATGTTCTTCTTGGCAGCCTCGAGGCCCTTGCGGATGGCCTCGGGAACTTCGCCGGCTTTGCCCATGCCAAAACCGATGGTGCCCTTGCCGTCGCCAACGACAACCAGAGCGCTGAACTTCATCACGCGGCCGCCTTTAACGGTTTTGGATACGCGGTTGATGGCAACGACTTTTTCCAGCATGCCGTCGTCAACTTCACGATTTCTTCTTTCCATTGTATCCTCCTCCTTACAGCTCCAGGCCGCCCTCACGGGCGCCCTCGGCCAAAGCTTTCACGCGGCCGTGATACACAAAGCCACCGCGATCGAACACGACGGTCTTGATGCCTTTGGCCAGAGCCTTCTCGGCGATCATCTTACCGACCTTGTTCGCCGCCTCGACGTTGCCGCCGAAGCCCTCAAAACCCTTCTCCATCGTGGAGGCGCTGACCAGGGTCACGCCGGCCACGTCATCAATGATCTGGGCATAGATGTGCTTGGAGGAGCGGAATACATCCAGACGGGGGCGCTCAGCGGTGCCGCTGATCTTACCGCGCACACGGCGGTGACGACGAAGCCGGGCTTCGTTCTTGTCAGGCTTATTAACCATTGTCTTTCACTCCTTACCTTATTTGCCTTTGCCGGCTTTGCCCTCTTTGCGGATGATGTGCTCACCGGCATAGCGGATGCCCTTGCCCTTGTAAGGCTCCGGCGGGCGCTTCTCGCGCACTTCCGCGGCAAACTGGCCGACCTTCTGTTTGTCGATGCCCTTGATGATGATGGTGTTGGCGTCCGGAGCCTCGATCTTGATGTCGTCGGTCTCGTCCACGATCACCTGATGGGAGAAGCCCAGGTTCATGACCAGGCTCTTGCCCTGCTTGGCCACACGGTAGCCGACGCCCTGAACTTCCAGCTTCTTCTCGAAGCCGTTCACAACGCCCTCCACCATGTTGGAGATGTTGGTGCGGGTGAGGCCGTGCAGGCTGCGGGCCTCTTTCTCGTCATTGGGGCGGGTCACCAGGATTTCACCATTCTCGACCTTCACGGTCATCAGCGGATGGATCTTGGAATTCAGGGTGCCCTTGGGGCCCTTCACGGTAACGTCGTGCCCGTTGACACAGACCTCGACGCCCGCAGGAATGACGATGGGTTTTCTTCCAATTCTCGACATTGTCTTTATGCCCCTTTCTTACCACACAAAGGCGAGTACTTCGCCGCCAACGTTGGCAGCTCTGGCAGCCTTGTCGGTCATAACGCCCTTAGAAGTGGAAATGATCGCGGTGCCCAGGCCCTTCATGACCCGGGGCATATCCTCGCAGTTGGTGTAGATGCGCAGGCCGGGCTTGGAAACGCGCCGCAGGCCGGCGATGACGGGCTGGCCGTTCTCCTGATACTTCAGGGTCAGGCGCAGGGTGCCCTGCTTGGAGTCTTCGATCAGCTGCACACTCTTGATGTAGCCCTCGTCAACCAGGATCTGGCAGATCGCCTTCTTCAGGTTGGAAGCGGGAACGTCTACAGAAGGGTGTTTGGCACAGCTGGCGTTGCGGATGCGGGTGAGCAGGTCCGCGATGGGATCGGTGATATGCATGCCACTAACCTCCTTAAGGTTCTTCGTTTGGGTTGTTCTTCAAAAGCGGCGGGGCGGCGGGGCTTTTGCCCCGGGGCCGCCCGCCCGCTCCGCCGGCCGGTTCGGCCGGCAGGCAGCGGGATTTACCAGCTGGCCTTCTTCACACCGGGGATCTCGCCCTTGTAGGCCAGTTCCCGGAAGCAGATGCGGCAGATGCCGTACTTACGCAGGTAAGCATGGGGACGGCCGCAGATTTTGCAGCGGTTGTAGGCGCGGGTAGAGAACTTGGGCTCGCGCTGCTGCTTGATCTTCATAGAAGTTTTTGCCACAGTCGTACCCTCCCTCAGTTAGCGAACGGAGCGCCCAGAGCCTTCAGCAGCTCCTTGGCCTCTTCGTCGGTGTTCGCGGTGGTGACAAAGCAGATGTCCATGCCACGCACGGCGTCGATCTTGTCGTAGTCGATCTCAGGGAAGATCAGCTGCTCCTTGATGCCCACGGCGTAGTTGCCGCGGCCGTCGAAGGAGTTGCCGTTGATGCCGCGGAAGTCACGCACGCGGGGCAGAGCCACGCTGAACAGACGATCCACGAACTCATACATACGCTCGCCCCGCAGGGTGACCTTCACGCCGATAGGCATGCCCTCGCGCAGCTTGAAGTTCGCAACGCTCTTCTTGGCGCGGCAAACCACAGGGCGCTGGCCGGTCACGGTGGCGATGTCGCCCAGGATGGCGTCCATCATCTTGGGGTTGTCCTTGGCGTCGCCGCAGCCCACGTTCACGACCACCTTGTCGAGCTTGGGGATCTGCATCACGCTCTTGTAGCCGAACTTGCTCATCAGAGCGGGAGCGATCTCGCTGACATACTTATCTTTCAAACGTGCCATTGATGTTCCCCCTCCTTACAGCTCGGCGCCGCACTTGCGGCACACGCGCACACTCTTGCCATCCTTCACGGTGTGGGCCACGCGGGTGGCCTTGCCGCACTTGGGGCAAACCGGCATGACCTTGCAGGCGTAGATGGCGCCCTCGGCCTTCACGATGCCGCCCTGCTCGCCCTGACGGCGAGGCTTGACGTGCTTGGTGACCATGTTGCGGCCCTCGATGATGACCTTGCCCTCCTTGGGGCTGACAGCCAGAACCTTGCCGGTCTTGCCTTTGTCTTTACCGCTGATGATCATAACGTTGTCGCCGGTTTTAACATGAAGATTGTTCATTCTTAAAACCTCCTTACAGCGATTCCGGAGCCAGGCTCAAGATCTTCAGGTAGCCATTCTCGCGCAGTTCGCGGGCGACCGGTCCAAAGATACGGGTGCCTCTCGGGTTTTTGTCTTCACGGATGATGACAGCCGCATTCTCGTCGAAGCGGATGTAGCTGCCGTCCTCGCGGCGCAGGCCATGCTTGCTGCGAACGATCACAGCCTTGACCACGTCGCCCTTCTTCACGGTGCCGCCGGGGGCCGCCTTCTTGACGGAAGCCACCACGACGTCGCCGATGTTCGCATATCTCTTGCGGGAGCCGCCCAGCACACGAATGCACATTAACTCTTTGGCACCGGTGTTATCGGCCACTTTGAGATACGTTTGCATCTGAACCATTGCCAGATCCTCCTTTCAAAGTACCAGGCTTATTTCGCCTTCTCAACGATCTTGACCATGCGCCAGCACTTGTCCTTGGACAGGGGCCGGGTCTCCATGATCATCACACGGTCGCCAACGCCGCACTCGTTATTCTCGTCGTGGGCCTTGAACTTCACGGTGCGCTTCAGGATCTTCTTGTAAAGGGGGTGCTGAACGCTGTCGCGCACGGCGACCACGATGGTCTTATCCATCTTGTCGGACACAACGGTGCCCACACGGGTCTTTCTCAAATTCCGTTCCATCGTTTAACCTCCCTTACGCTTTCTCTGCCAGGACAGTCAGCACACGGGCGATGTCCTTCTTGACGATGTCGATGCGGCCGGGATTCTCCAGCTGGTTGATGGCGTGCTGAAAGCGCAGGTTGAACAGCTCTTCCTTCAGCTCGCCCAGCTTCTTATTCAGATCCGCGGCGGACATGTTGCGCAGTTCTGCAGCTTTCATCAGCCCTCAACCTCCTTCACTTCGTCTTCACGCTTGGCAAATTTGCACTTGACAGGCAGCTTGTGCATGGCAAGGCGCAGAGCCTCGCGGGCGGTCTCCTCGTTGACGTCAGCCAGCTCGAAGAGCACGCGGCCGGGCTTGACCACAGCGACCCAGTACTCGGGGCTGCCTTTACCGGAACCCATTCGGGTCTCGGCGGGCTTCTCAGTAACGGGCTTGTCGGGGAAGATCTTGATCCAGACCTTACCGCCACGCTTGATGTAACGGGTCATGGCGATACGGGCGGCCTCGATCTGACGGCTGTCGATCCAGCCGGGCTCCAGAGCGACCAGGCCGTACTGGCCCTGGTTCACAGTGTTGCCGCGCATGGCCTTGCCGGTCATGCGGCCGCGGTGGACGCGGCGGTATTTAACGCGCTTAGGCAGTAACATTACTTATTGCCTCCTTCCTTGCGGGCGGCGGGCTTGGCGCCCTTGAGGACCTCACCCTTGTAGATCCACACCTTCACGCCGATGCGGCCGTAGGTGGTGGCAGCCTCCGCAAAGCCGTAGTCGATGTCGGCGCGCAGGGTCTGCAGGGGGATGGTGCCCTCGTGGTAGGTCTCGGTGCGGGCGATGTCGGCGCCGCCCAGACGGCCGGCGACCTGGGTCTTGATGCCCTTGGCGCCCCGCTGCATGGCGCGGCCCATGCACTGCTTCATGGCACGGCGGAAGCCGATGCGGCGCTCCAGCTGGCCGGCGATGTTCTCGGCCACGAGCTGGGCGTTGGTGTCCATGTTCTTGACCTCAACGATGTTCACGTTGACGGGCTTGCCCACCATCTTGGAGAGCTGGTCCTGCAGCTTGACGATCTCGCTGCCGCCCTTGCCGATGACCATGCCGGGCTTGGCGCACCAGATGCTCACCTTCAGCTTGTAGTCGTTGGACTGGGCGTCCAGGGTGCGCTCGATCTCGATCTTGGGCACGCCAGCGCCGAAGAGCTGCTTTTTCAGGGTCTTGCGGATCTTGTAATCCTCGACCAGGGTGTCGCCGAATTCCTTTTTGGAAGTAAACCAGCGGCTGTCCCAATCTTTGATGACGCCCACGCGAAGACCGTGGGGATTCACTTTCTGGCCCATTGTGTTTACCTCCTTCTTACTCTTTCTCTTTCAGAACCACGGTGACATGGCTGGTGCGCTTCAGCACGTGGAACGCGCGGCCCTGGGCGCGGGGACGGATGCGCTTCAGGGTGGGGCCGGGGGTGACAAAGCACTCGGCCACGTACAGGCTGTTCTTGTCCATGTTGTGGTTGTTTTCCGCGTTCGCGGCAGCAGATTTCACCAGCTTCAGAAGGGGCTCGCAGGCGGCCTTCGGGGTGTACTGCAGAATCGCCAGCGCCTTGTCCAGAGGCTGGTTGCGGATCAGATCCAGCACGACCGAAACCTTCCGGGGGCTGATGCGGGCGTATCTAAGATGTGCCCTAGCTTCCATTGCTCTACTCCTCCTTTTGCTTACTTGCCGGTCTTGGAACCGGCATGGCCCTTGAAGGTACGGGTGGGGGCGAACTCGCCCAGCTTGTGGCCAACCATATCTTCCGTCACATAAACGGGCACATGCTTGCGGCCGTCGTGCACCGCGAAGGTGTGACCGACGAAATCCGGGAAAATGGTGGAGGACCGGCTCCAGGTCTTCAGGACCCGCTTCTCGCCGGCGGCGTTCATCTCCTGAACGCGCTTCAGCAGAACAGGCAGGACGTAAGGTCCTTTCTTAACACTTCTACCCATGTTCGTTCTCCTCTCTTAACCGTTGGCGCGCTTGACAATGAACTTGTCAGAGCGGTTATGATGCTTGCGGGTCTTGTAACCCATCGCAGGCTTGCCCCAGGGGGTGACAGGGCCGGGACGGCCAACAGGGCTCTTGCCTTCGCCGCCGCCGTGGGGGTGGTCGCAGGGGTTCATGACGGAACCGCGGACGGTGGGCCGCCAGCCCATGTGGCGCTTGCGGCCGGCCTTGCCGAGGTTGACGTTCTCATGGTCCACGTTGCCGACCTGGCCGATGGTGGCGATGCAGTTCAGGGGCACGTTGCGCATCTCGCCGCTGGGCAGACGGATCAGGGCGTAGCCGTTCTCCTTAGCCATCAGCTGGGCCATGTTGCCGGCGCTGCGCACCAGCTGGCCGCCCTTGCCGGGGTACAGCTCGATGTTGTGGATGATGGTACCAACGGGGATGTTGGCGAAGGGCAGGGCGTTGCCGGGCTTGATGTCGGCGCTGGGGCCGGCCATCACGGTGTCGCCCACCTTCAGGCCTTCAGGAGCCAGGATGTAGCTCTTGCCGCCGTCGGCGTACTCGATGAGAGCGATGTGGGCAGAACGGTTGGGATCGTACTCCAGGGTCTTGACAGTGGCGGGCACGTCAAACTTGTTGCGCTTGAAGTCGATCACGCGGTACTTGGTGCGGTTGCCGCCGCCATGATGGCGAACGGTGATGCGGCCGGTGTTGTTGCGGCCGGAAGCCTTCTTCATGGGCTCCAGCAGGCTGCGCTCGGGCTCGACCTTGCTCAGCACGCTGTAATCGGTAACAGTCATGCCGCGGCGGCCCGGGGTAGTCGGCTTGTACTTTTTGATAGCCATTGCGGTATTCTCCTTTTTGACTTATGAATTGTTATCGGGGTCATATCCCCATACGCGAGCCTTGCTCAGGCTCAAAGGAGCTGCCTTCGAAGAGCAGCTTAGACCATGCTCTCGAAGAAGTCGATGCCCTTGCTGCCCTCTTTCAGGGTGACAATGGCCTTCTTGCTGGCAGCGGTGTAACCGCCGTGCAGGCCCTGGCGGCGCCAGCGGCCCCGCACGTTGATGGTGTTGACCTTCTCGACCTTCACGCCGAACAGCTTCTCGACCGCGTCGGCGATCTCGACCTTGTTGGCATCGGTGGCCACTTTGAAGGTGTACTTCTTGTTGGCAACGCCCATCATAGAGTTCTCGGTAATGACGGGAGCCAGAATGATGTCATGTGCAGTTTTCATCAGCCCAGAACCTCCTCAAGTTTCTTGGCCGCGTCCACGCTCAGGATGAACTTGTCGGCGTTCACGACGTCGTAGGTGTTCACGCTGGTGGCGACGGTGGTCTTGACGCCGGGGATGTTGGCGGCGCTCTTGACCAGCTTCTCTTCCACGGCGGGAGTGACGATCAGGTTCTTCTTGCCGGCGCCCACAGCGCTCAGCATGCTGACCACGGCCTTGGTCTTGTACTCGGCCACGCTCAGGTTGTCCACCAGGATCATGTCGCCGGCAGCAGCCTTGGCGCTGATGGCGCTCAGGATGGCCAGACGCTTGACCTTGCGGTTCAGCCGATAGCTGTAGTCGCGGGGCTTGGGGCCCAGGGCAACGCCGCCGTGAGTCCACTGCGGGCTGCGGGTGGAACCCTGACGGGCATGACCGGTGCCCTTCTGACGCCAGGGCTTGCGGCCGCCGCCGGAAACCTCGCTGCGGGTCTTGGTGCTCTGGGTGCCCTGCCGCTGGTTGGCCAGGAAGTTGACCACGGCGGCGTGAACAGCCTTCTCGTTGGGGGTGATCCCAAACACGGCGTCGGAAAGCTCTACGGTGGAAACTTTCTTGCCGTTCATATCCAAAACGTCAAATTTTGCCATTGTGCTTTCCCTCCTTACGCCTTCACGCTATCGCTGATGCAGACCACAGCGCCCTTGGGGCCGGGGACCGCGCCTTTGATGGCGATCAGATTATTCTCGGCGTCCACCTTGACGACCGTGAGGTTCTGGATGGTGACGCGCTCAGCGCCCAGATGACCGGGCAGCTTCTTGCCCTTGAACACCCGGCTGGGGGTGGAGCAGGGGCCCATGGAGCCGGCATGGCGGGAAACGGGGCCGGTGCCGTGGCTCTCGCGCAGGCGATGGCCGTTCCAGCGCTTGATGGTGCCGGCGTAGCCCTTGCCCTTGCTGACGCCCACGACGTCGATGTGGTCGCCGGCGGCGAACACGTCGGCCTTCAGGATGTCGCCCACGTTCAGGCCGCTGATGTCGGCCAGACGGAACTCCCGCAGGGTCTTTTTGGGGGCGACGTCCGCCTTGTCAAAGTGGCCCTTGGCGGGCTTCGTGACCTTGCGGGCGGCGATGTCGCCGAAGCCCAGCTGCACAGCCTGGTAGCCGTCGCTCTCGACGGTCTTCTTCTGCACCACGGTGCAGGGGCCGGCCTCGATCACGGTCACGGGAACGACCTTGCCGCTCTCGTCGAACAGCTGGGTCATGCCCAGCTTCTTGCCGATGATACCTTTTTGCATTTTCCTTTTCCTCCTGTAAGGTTATTGGTTGACGCCGTGAGTAACTGTCAGCGCCAACATGACCTCTCCGCTTTGAGTCTTGAGCGAAGTCTCGCTGTTTGCCGTTCAGCAGTTGGCAGCTCTCAGGCCGCCCTTACTGATTGGAATGGGCTCACAGTTTGATCTCGATCTCGACGCCGGCGGGGAGCTGCAGGCTCGTGAGAGCCTCGACCGTCTTGTTGGACGGCTTCAGAATGTCGATCAGACGCTTGTGGGTGCGGCTCTCAAACTGCTCGCGGCTGTCCTTGTCCTTGTGAACAGCCCGCAGAATGGTGACCACTTCCTTGTCGGTGGGGAGGGGGATCGGGCCGGACACGCGGGCGCCGGTGCGCTTCGCGGTCTCAACGATCTTCTCCGCAGCGGCATCGATCAGCTGGTGATCGTAGCTCTGCAAACGAATTCTGATTTTCTCCTTGACTGCCATTTTGTTCGCCTCCTGTTAAATTTGGTGCCTAGGCGGACCGATAAACCACTGAACACTGCTCCGGGTGTTTCACATTTTGGCACGGGAAAAGCCGGTGAACCGCTAGGCAGTTCCCCCGGACAGACCTGTGGCAAAGTGCGATGGACATTGGTACACCGCGCAGACGGCACCGTGTACGTATCCCTTTGCTCTCAGTAATTCTTTCGCCCGGTTCTAGATCGGACATACTCCGCGGAAAAACCCGTGTTGCCACGGCAACCTCCCGCATCAACGCATATCATGGCTTGCGCAGCTTGGTACACAAGCCATTTGCAGCCGAGTGTTATTGTAACACACCCCGCCGGGCGTTGCAAGACCTTTTTGTAAAAAAAATCGAATTTTTCAAAAAAAATTCTCTGTTTTGTTCAACGCCCTTCCCGGGCGGAAAAAGCCGCGGAAAAGCGGGCTTTTCCGCGGCTTTTTGAGGGGCGCGAGCCCCGTTCCCCTTTAATAATAGTAATTATAGTAATAGGGGCCGTTCAGCGCTGCGCCGATGCCGGCCATCACCACCACGAAAAGCACCACATACACCACCGCCATGACGGCGTAGAGGATGAGGTTGGCCCGGGCCCAGTTGCGCTTGGAGAGCTTGGTGGAGCCTCCGAAGGCCCACACCAGCAGCACGATGAAGCCCACGACGGGAATGGCGGCCACGATGCTGCTCCACAGCCACTCGCCCATGCCCACGGTGGGGCTCAGGGGCGCGGCGGGAGGCGGCGGATAGCTGCCAGGCTGAGGCGCGGGGCCGGGCTGGGGCGCGGGCGCGCCGTTCACCGGGCCGTTGGGGCCGGCGGGACCGCCGGCGGCGGGGCGGGCGTAGGCGGGCACCTGATAGCGGGGCGGCGGCACGCTGCCGGGCACAGGGCCGGAGACGGGCGGCTGCGCCGCGGGCGCGGGAGCCGCGGGCGCTTCAGCATCGGGAGCCGCCGGGGCTTCAGGGGCCGGGGCGGCGTTTTCCTTCGGTTGCGCCGCGGGGGCTTCCGGCGCGGGGGCCGGGGCCAGCAGGCAGCCGCAGGCAGGGCAGGCGGCCGTGCCGTCGGGCAGGCAGGCTCCGCATTGTTTGCAGTACATCAAGGGTCACTCCTTCCGGGGACGGCCCCGCCCCCGAAAGGGCCGGGCCGGTGTTTTTTATCAGTATAGCAGACAAACGGGCGATTGTCACCTGTTTTGCGGCAGGGCCAGCCGCTGGGCCAGATCCGGCTCCGGGGTGACATAGGCGGTCTCGTAGCTTTCATAGAGCACCATGCCGGGACGCAGGTCGCCGGTCTTGCGAATGTTCTTGACGAAGGTGTAGTCCACCGGCACCTTCACGCCGCCCGCCAGACTGGAGTGGAGCACCGCCAGCTGGGCCGCCTCGTTCTGGGTGGTGAGGGGGATGTCCTTTCCCTCGCTCATCACCACCGTGTGGCTGCCGGGGGCATTCTTCACATGGAACCACAGGTCCTTGCCCCGGGCGGTGTGGAGGGTGAGCTTTTCGTTCTGGAGGTTGTTGCGGCCCACCAGAATGAGGAAGCCGTCGGAAGAGCGGTAGCGGTAAAAGTCGGCGGGCTTGGACTTTTTGTCTCTTACCTTATAATACTTGAGGTAGCCCTGGCCCTTCAGCTCCTGGCGAATCTCCCCCAGGGCCTGTTCGCCGGGGGCCGTTTCCACCTCGTAGAGCACGGTGGCCAGATACTCGATCTCCTGCTCGCCCTGCTCCAGCAGCTTGACCAGCATCTTGGCGGCGGTCTGCTTTTTCTTGTAGTCCTTGAAATACTTCTGGGCGTTGGCGCTGGCGGAGAGGCGCACGTCCAGGGGGATGGTCACCGGCTGGCCGTCGTAGTAGTTGGTGACGGTGACGCTCTTGGCGCCCTTCTCCACCGCCCAGAGGTTGGCCTGCAGCAGCTCGCCGAAGAGGCGCAGCTGGTCGGCCTTGCCGCTCTGGGCCAGTTCCTCCTTGCGGGCCGCCTGCTTGCGCACCGCCCGCTCGTGGAGGTTCTTCACCGTCTTGTGCAGGTCGCGGCTCTTCTGGCGCAGGCGCTCGGCCCGGTCCTTGCGGCAGTAGTAGGCCTCCAGCAGCTCGCTGAAATTGTCGTAAAACTGCAGGCGGCCCTCGCCGTACTGGGTAAGGGCGGTGAAGCTGAACTCCACTGGCTTTCCCTCGTCGTCGGCGGCAAGGCAGGGCCTGCCCCCCGCCAGCCGGTCGGCGTGGATGGCCTCAAAGGCCGCTGTCAGCGCGGCGCGCCGGTCTTCGTCCAGCTCGCTGGCCAGCAGGGCGGTCTCGCCGCCGAAGGCGCGGAACACAGCCTCCCGCAGCACCACCGGCCCCACACCGGCGCAGCTCTTGATGAGCGCCTGATGCAGCGGCAGGTCCAGCTTGCAGGCAGCCTCCACCAGCTGGGCGGAGGTCATGGAGCAGAAGTCCGCCTTGGCGGGCTTGGCGGGCAGGGTGTAGGGCAGGCCCGGCAGCAGCTGGCGGATGTCGGAATCCTCAAAGTCCACCCGCTTGAGGGCGTCGATGATTCGTCCGTTCTGGGTGAGCACCAGATTGGAGTAGCGGCCCATCAGCTCCACGGCCAGCACGTTCTCCACCAGGTCGCCCATCTCGTTGGTGCACAAAAAGCGCAGGAACACCAGCCGGTCTCCCGGCTCCACCTCCAGGGCGGTGAGCCGCCCGCCGGTGAGGTGCTTGCGCAGCAGCATGCAGAAGCTGGGAGGCGTCTGGGGGTTCTCGAAGGTCTCCTTGGTCAGGCAGATGCGGGCGGAGCCGCTGCGGGCGCTGAGCAGCAGCTTGAAGGTATCGGTGCGGGTGCGCAGGGTGAGCAGCACCTCGTCCCGGGTAGGCTCGAAAATTTTGTCGATCTTCGCGTCCAGAAGGGTGTTTTTCAGTTCGCCGGCGGTCAGGGCCAGCAGGGCGGCATCCAGTGCCATGGGTCTCACCTCTCATAAAAAAGGCCGTGCCGGGCGGGCACGGCTGGCTTGTTTTTGTTTCAGCGGGCGCGCAGGGCCGCCTCGGCGGCGTCCACGTCGGAAAGGCCGTGGAAGGTCAGCGTCACCCCGCGGGTGTGGCTGTGGCCGTTGTGCCAGTAGTGTTCCACCTGCCCGTTGGACAGCACCAGATCGCCGGTGCCGTCGGGGTAGTAGAACTTCTCCACGCTGGTCACCGCGTCCAGGTCCCAGGCGGTGACACGGCCGCCGCTCACGGCGATGGCTCTCCGGGTGGTCACGCCGTAGGCCGTCTGGCTCAGGCGGCGGGAGGCCCCGAGGCCGGGGAACAGCATCTTCAGCCCCACCACGATGAAGGGGATGCCGAACAGCGGGAAGATGACGCCGAACACGCCGCCCACAAAGAGGGCCTGCAGCGCGCTCACTTCCCAGAAGCAGGCAAAGGCCAGAAACACCACCGCGAACAGCTTCTGCATGCCGCCGCGGGGGCCGTGCAGCTTTTTCGGCTGCCCCCACCAGACCAGCTGCTCGCCGGGGGCCAGCTGCCGCTGGAGCAGGGCCGCCGGGTCCTGGCCCGCAGGGCGCGCCGGGGCCGCACTGAGCGGCTCGTCGGAGGGGGCGTCCCCCTCGAACATCTCTTCGTTATAGCCCACGGAACTGCGGTTTTCGTCCTCCAACATGACGGCCTCTCCTTTATAAATAGGTAAAGGGCTCCCGGTTGCGGCGGCTGCACAGCACCCGCACCCCGGCGAACCGGCGGGAAAGTTTGTCCGCCAGCACCGGCACCACCGGGAATTCGGTGGCGTAGTGCCCGGCCACGATGAGGCTCAGGCCCAGACGCTTCGCGTCCAGCGCGTCGTGGTGGCCCGCCTCGCCGGTGAGCAGGGCGTCCGCCCCGGCGGCCACCGCCTCCTCAATGAGGTGGTCGCCGCTGCCGCCCAGCACCGCCAGGGTGTTGATGGGCCGGCCCGCGTCCACATACTTCACCTTCGCGTTCAGGGTGGACTGGCACTGGGCCGCCAGCTGGGCAGCGCTGACGGTGCGGATCTGGCCGATGCGGCCCATGCCGCCCTCGGCGAAGCCCTTGGCCCCGGTGACGCCGAACAGCTTGCAGAGGATGTCGTTCACGCCGCCCTCCGCCGCGTCCAGGTTGGTGTGGGCGCACAGACCCGAGATGTTCTTTTTGATCATGCGGAAGGGCACGTCTCCCCTGCCGATGCGCTTCATCGGGTGGAAGATCACCGGGTGGTGGGCCACGATGAGCTGGCAGCCCTGGATCTCCGCCTCGGCCACCACCTCGTCGGTGATGTCCAGCGCCACCAGGATGCTGGTCACGTCCGCGCCGCAGTCCACCAGAACGCCCACGTTGTCCCACGAGGCGGCCAGCTCCCGGGGGGCCAGCTGCTGCATGAACTGGAGTACTTCCTCAACTTTCGCCATGTTCCGCTCCTTGCGGGCGGCGCAGCTGCTCGTTCAGCGCTGCCGCCTCTTTCCATTCCGGGCTGCCGGGTTCGAGGCCCCGCAGCACCTTTTCCACTTTTTGGGCCAGCTGGGCCTCGTAGTCCTCCGCCCCCGGCAGCTGCCGCCAGCGGCCGAACATGCACTCCGCCCAGTCCGCCCGGCGCGTTTCGCCGGTGTACACCGCGCCGATGGCGGCGTACCAGCGGCCCGCCGCCAAGGCGAGCCGCTCCTCTTCGATGTCAAAGCCCTGCTCCCACAGCCACCGGCGCAGCACCGGGGCCTTGGTGGCGGGCACGCAGACCAGCCGCGTCCCCGGGGTCTTCACCCAGGGCGCGGCGGCAAGGATGTCGACGGTGGTCTTGGCGCTCACGCCCGCCAGCACGATGGTGTCCGCCTCGCCGGGGGCGAGGACCGAGAGCCCGTCCCCCAGGCGCAGTTCCACCGCGCCCTCGCAGCCGCAGCGGCGGCAGTTGTCCGCCGCCGTTTGCAGCGGGCCGGGGCGCAGGTCGGCGGCGATGACCCGCTTCGCGCGGCCGGTCACCGCCAGAAAGATGGCCAGCTTGCCGTGGTCACAGCCGATGTCCGCCACGGCGGCGCCGGGCTTCACCAGCTGGGCCGCGGCGGCAAGGCGCGCATCCAGCCGGGGCGCCTCAGGCGTTGCCAAAGTGGGCGTTCAGCTTGGCCACCAGCTCGTCGGCGTCGGTGCCGTGCACGGCGCAGGCCTGCTCGATGGTCTCGCCGCGGCTGGCGGGGCAGCCCAGGCAGTGCATGCCGATGGCCAGGAACAGCGGGGCCACGGAATTGTCGGTATCCAGAATGTCGCCGATGACGGTCTGACGGGTGATAGTCATAAAAAGGTCCTTCCTTTCAAAAAATCCAGTCGGGGCGCTTTGCCCCGTTTATTACTATATCCGATTTTCATGCGGTTTGCAACGCCTGTCAGGGCTTGTAGGCCGCCGAGGCGAAAAGCACCAGACTTTGCAGCGCCACCGCCGCCGCCAGCGCCCCGGCGGCAAAGCGCAGCTCCCCGTCGGTGGAGCGGCGCAGGCAGAGGGTGCGGCCCTCGCTGAACAGCAGCAGCATGGCCGGCAGCACCGGCAGCAGATACCGCCCCTGCATGCCGAAGACGGTGGTCAGGTTGATGGGCGTCCAGCAGAGGGCGGCCAGCATACTCAGCGCCGCCACCGCCAGCGTCACAAGGGCCAGCGTCCACCGGGCGCTCCGGCCCAGCAGGGGCTTTGCCTCCACCGGCTGCAGGCAGGCCCACACCAGCAGCGCCAGCAGGGCGATGGTGAGCAGCCAGCTGACCTCCAGCCCGTAGACGATGGGCTCGCCGGGCAGCGCGCCCACCAACCCCTGGAGGTACCGGGGCAGCTCGCTGCCCAGAGTGTTCACCAGCAGCTTCACGGTCTGGGGGATGTGGCTGAGGATGTAGCCGAAGCTGTAAACATAGGTGGATTCGCCGTTGGGCTGGATGGAGGCGGCGTATTCCTCGGGGGTGAGGGTCTCACCGCTGTTGGCGGCCACCCACAGCACTCCCCGCGCCAGCACCAGCGCCAGCACCACCGCGGCGGCCAGCGCCGCCTTTTTGAACCAGGGACGCTTGCCCCAGCGCCACCAGACCAACGCGGCCGCGGCGGCCAGCGGCACAAGGCGCACCAGGATGTAGACGATGCGGTAGGTGTCCACACTGCGGAGCATGTAGCCCACGGTGGCGCCGTTGAACCACAGCCAGCCCGCCAGGGCTGCCAGACACACCAGCGCCTTGAAGGCCCGGCTGCGCTTTTTGCCGCCCAGGGCGGCGGCGGGGATGGGCAGGCACAGCCCCACCAGCACCAGATACACCGCTTTCATGGGGCCGATCAGCGCCGCCAGCACCAGCAGGCCCGCCTGCTCGGCGCGGCCCAGCTGTTCGGTGCACAGCAGGCCCCGCAGGCACAGGGCGGTGAACACCAGCGCCAGCCCGTTCACCAGCGTGTCGGCGGAGACGCTGCCCGCAAGGCTCAGGGCCATGGGCAGAAGGCCCGCCGCGAAAAAGACGTTCTTGCGGGCCGGGGCAAGGCGCACCGCCAGCGCGCCCAGCGCGGCAAACACCGCAGCGCTGCCCAGCCGGGCCAGCAGCAGCATGGCGTGGAAGCCAAGGCCCAGCGCCCGGGCCAGCAGGATGCCCAGCGCCTGGGGCAGATACTGCAGCGCCACCACACTGTAGGGCGGGCTGACCTGGGCGCTGGCGGTGAGCTCGCCGCTGTTGCCGGTGGAGAACAGTTCGTCGGTCATGGTCTTGTAGGCCAGGATGCCGATGGGCCCGGAAGAATCGCGCATGTATTCCGCGTCGCACTCCCGCATGGCCAGCAGGCTTTCGCCATCCGGCCCCTCGGTGATGCCCGGCTGGCCGGTGATGCGGTTGGCCAGGGCGTAGGCGGTGGCCAGATGGCCGTATTCGTCCGGCCCGGCCAGAGGCGGGGTGACCAGGGCGAACACCAGCCCCAGCGCTGCCGCGAAGAAGGCAAAGCACACATGAGCCTTCGCACGGCGGGCGAAAACAAACCACCAGCCGCCCATCACGGCGGCGAACGCCAGCGCCGCCAGCGGTGCGAAGGCCCGCAGGGCATAGCCGGCGCCGGTGTAGTTGGTGATGTATTGCAAGGCCGCGGTGCGCCCGGGCGCGGAAGCTTCGGCCGCGTCGGTGAGGGGCATGGCCGGGTCGGCCTGCACGCCTTCGCCGTAAACAAGGCCCGCCTTATCTTCGGCGGTGGCGGGGGCGAAGGTGACGTGCAGCTGGTAGCCGCTCCCCTTTTCCAGCGTGACGGGCGAGGCGAAGATGACATCCACAAAAGCGCCGTCCAGCAGCATGGTCATGTCGCCGTCGCAGGCGGCGAGGGTCTGGCCGTCGGCGCTCTCCAGCGCCACCCGGAAAGCGCCTTGAGCCACCCGCCCGCCGGTGACGAACATCAGCCGCACGCCGTAGAGGGTCTCCCCTTCGCCGGCGGGCAGGCCCTGCACAAGGCCGGCGGCGGGGTCGGCGGGATACAGGCCCTGCTTTTCCACATATTCGTCGTGGACGATCTTGTATTCGCTCTGGTTTTTGCCCGCCTGATGGAGGGTGTAGCCCGCCCAGGCAAGGGCGAAGGCCGCCGCCAGCGCGCAGCACAGCCCGCCCAGCCAGAGGCGGTGTTTTTTGATAAAAGCGCCCAGTCGTTCCATGGCGGGCTCCTTTCCGTCGCCGCGAAAGCAGCGGGTTTTCAACAGTTTTTATTGTACCGCAAAGCGGGGTGAAAAACAACTCGGGCCCGCCAGGGCGCAAAAAAAGGGCGCGGCCCATGGCCGCGCCCTTTCGGACGATTACTGCTGCTCCTTCATCTTGGCGAAGCACTCGCTGCAGTACACAGGGCGGTCTTCGCGGGGCTGGAAGGGAACGCGGGCGACCTTGCCGCAGGCGGCGCAGGTGGCCTCGAACATCTCGCGGGTGCCGCGGGTGGCGTTCTTGCGGGCGTCACGGCAGGCCTTGCAGCGCTGAGGCTCGTTCTCGAAGCCGCGGCTGGCGTAGAACTCCTGCTCGCCGGCAGAGAACACGAACTCCTTACCGCAGTCTTTGCATACCAGGGTCTTGTCTTCGTACATGGTGAATTTCTCCTCTGATTTGATTTTTGCCCGCGGAAGGATTTTAACCGTCACCTTTGGTTTGGACCAATGCTCTAAGTGTTAAGCTACAGGGGCATATATGCTAAGCCCGAAGGCTCAGTGCGTGGGGTGGCTGCCGCGCAGTTTGCGGCGCAGGCGGACGAGGGCGTTCTCCACCGCCTTGGGGGTGCAGCCCAGCTGCCGGGCGATCTGGCGGTAGCTGCCGCCGGCCAGGTGGGCCGCCAGCACCTCCCGCTCGAAGGGGGAAAGGCGGGTCTGGATGTCCGCCACGGTGGTGCGCAGCTGCTCGCGGCGGATGGCCAGCTCTTCCGGCCCGGGGGCGGGCGCGGCGTCCTCCAGCGGCAGGCTTTGGTTGAGGGGGGCGTTTTTCTTGCGCCCGGCAGCCCGCCGGGCGGCTGTGACCGCGTTGCGGATGCACACGGCGGCATAGGTCTCGAAGGAGGCGCTGCCGCCGGGATGATAAGTCTTGATGGCGCCGAACAGGCCGATGATGCCTTCCTGCAGGGCATCGTCAAACTCCAGCCCCGGGCAGACGGCCCGGGCGGCGGCACGGCGCAGCAGCGGCATCATGTGGGTGAGCACCGCGGCCACCGCGGCCTCCTGCCCTGCCCGCGCGCGGGCCAGCGTCTGTGGCGTGAGATGGATCATAAGACAAAACCTCCGCGAAAGGCGACTTTCGCAGAGGCCAGTCGGGGTCAATTTTTATCTCCTTTAGTTTATCCCACGGCACCCGGTTTGTCAATAGCGATTTGCCCAGTATCTCACAAAAAAGGTCTGTTTTCTTTGTAGAATTCACACACCTCACGCCTCCGCCGCGTCCCTTCGGCGGCCTTCGCTTGATTTTTCGCCAAAGGCATAGTATAATACATGCGTTGCCCCGCAAAATGCCGGCGTGTCGGAATGGCAGACGATGCGGACTCAAAATCCGTTGGTGGCAACACCGTGTGGGTTCAAGTCCCACCGCCGGCACCACGTCGGAATGGACTGCGCTCCATTCAAAAAGCCCAGCCGAAAGGCTGGGCTTTTCTCATACCGCTCCGTCATTCCTCCTTCTCCCCACAAAACTTTGCTGCGCAAATTTTCGTGGGGGCCCCGGCCGCCCTGCCGGGCGGCAAACGTGCAAGCTGTGTATCGCTTGCGGCGACTTTTTTGCAAAAAATCATCGTGCGCTTATTCTGCTGCTCCTCGCTTCCCCGCCCTGCCGGGCGGCAGCACACTGCGCTCCATTCAAAAAGCCCAGCCGAAAGACTGGGCTTTCTTTGTCGTTCTCCTTTCGAAGCAGCACGCCCGGCCGCCCGCGCCTTCCCCGGTGAAAACGCGCATGGGTCCACCGCCTTGTTGGCACATCTTTGTCGGCACTCACAATTACGAGGCGCCGCCTTTGTGTGATATGATGACTCCCGCAACATTTCAAACAAGGAAGGATTGTAAAAATGCCTCAGAACAAACGCGAAAGCCTTATCTACACCGTGATGATGTGTTTTGTGATGGTGCTGTGGATGAGCTTTTACAACGTGGCGCTGCAGCAGGGCCGCTTCACCCTTGAGGCCCTGGCCGCCGGCTGGCTCGGTTTCCCCTTCGCCTACGTGGTGGGCATGTGCTGCGACTGGTTCGTGGCCTCCAAGATCGCCAAGGGCGTGGCGTTCCGCTTTCTGGTCAAGCCTCAGGACAGCGCGCTGAAAAAGATCCTGTGCATCTCCTGCGGCATGGTGGTGGTGATGGTGGTGCTCATGTCCCTCTACGGGGCCTGCGAAGGCGCGTTCCACACCGGCAACTGGACGGGCGTGCCGGGGAACTGGCTGGTGAACATCCCCCGCAACTTCATCATGGCGCTGCCCCTTCAGCTGCTGCTGGCCGGACCGCTGGTGCGCCGGGTGTTCCGCGCCGCCTTCCCCGAGGGAAAGGTGCTGGCCTGATTTTCAAGACAGAACGGCCCCCGGAGGCTTTGCCTCCGGGGGCCGTTTCGTTCACTCGGCGCGCACGCCGGTGCGGGTCTGCTCGATGATGCTGTCCATGATGTCGCGGGTGAGGCTGCCGGTGATGTAGCCGAAGACGTTGCCGTCCGCGTCGATCATGAAGGTGGTGGGGAAGGCGCTGATGCCGTACTGGGCGAAGATCTCCCCCGTCTCGTCCATCACGGTGGGATAGGTGTAGCCCTTTTCCTCCAGCCAGTCGCCGATCTCCCCGGCGGTGAGGCTGTCGGCGTTGCCGGGGCGGTCGGGGTCCATGGGGTTCGCCACACCCAGCACCACCACCTCGCCGGTGTTTTCGCCCCAATCCTCATAGAGCTGCTGGATCTCCGGCATCTCCCGCTGGCAGGGGCCGCACCAGGTGGCCCAGAAGTTCAAAAACACCACCTTGCCCTTGTAGTCGGAGAGGGTGTGCTCCTGGCCGTTCTGGTCCACCAGGGTGAAGTCCGGCGCGGGGGGCAGCTCGCTGGCGGAGGTGGAACCGCTCTCCGGCGCGGAGGACGCGGCACTCTGGCTGCTCTCGCTCTCGCTCTGGCTTTCGATACTCTGGCTCTCGCTGCCCGGCACGGCGGCGGGCTCGCTTTCCGGCTGGGAGGCGCTCTGGCTCACGGAGGCGGTGCTCTGGCCGCCGGTGCCGGAAACGCCGCTGAGGTAGGCGGTGAAGCCGTTCATCCAACCGGTGAACATCATCACGCCCATCAGGATGAGCAGCACGCCGCCCGCCCGGGCGGTCCACTTGAGCCAGCCGGTGTGGCGCTTGAAGAAGACCAGCACCTGGCTGGTGAACAGGCCCACCGCCAGGAAAGGCAGCACGAAGCCCAGGGTGTAGACCCCGATGAGCACAAAGCCCAGGCCGCGGGTGGCGGCGCTGGCGGCCATTAGCAGCACGCTGGTGAGGGCGGGGCCGACGCAGGGCGTCCAGGCGAAGCTGAAGGTGAAGCCCAGCACCAGCGCGGCCAGGGGGCTGGTACCCCACTTTTTGGGGTCAAAGGGCAGCCGCCACTCCCGCTGCATGAAGCGGCTTTCCAGAAAGCCCAGCTGCACAAGGCCCAGCAGCACCACCAGGATGCCGCCGATGCGGGCGGCCAGCGCCCGGTTGCCGGTGAAAAAGCGGCCCAGCTGGGTGAAACCCAGGCCCAGCACGAAGAAGGCGAAGCTGATGCCCAGGATGAAAAACAGGGTGTTGCGCAGCGTCAGGCGGCGGCGCTGGCGGTCGGTGAGGTCCTCGGCGGAGGCGCCGCCCGCCAGATAGCCCAGGTACAGCGGGATGAGCGGCAGCACGCAGGGCGAGAAAAAGCTCAAAAGGCCCTGGAAAAAGACTGCCAGCGCCGAAACGCTTGTCTCCACGGTAAATCCCATTCAAAACACTCCTTTCCCCTTTGCGGCGGGGGTATGGGGGCATGATACCACAAAACGGCCCCGGCCACCGTAGCAAAGTCACCGACGGGGCCGGAAAAGCCCCCGGCAGGCAGGCTGCCGGGGGCTTTGGTTCGGCGGTTTGGTTTATTTGCCGGCCTTCTTGGCGGCGGGCTTGGCGGCCGCGGTCTTCTTGGCGGGCTCGGCCTTGGCGGCGGGCTTCGCGGCCTCGGCCTTCTTGGCAGGCTCGGCCTTGGCGGCGGGCTTCGCAGCCTCGGCCTTCTTGGCGGGAGCGGCCTTCTTGACGGCGGGCTTCTTGGCAGCCGGCTTCTTCGCGGCGGGCTTCTTGGCGGCCTTGGCCTCGGCCACGGTCCAGGTCTGGTTCTCGCCGCCCACGTCCTGCCAGATCTGCAGGCGGGCGCCGTTCTCCTGGTTCATGCCCACCACGTCCAGGCACTTGCCGGACAGGTTGGACTTGATCTTCACCCGGCCGTCGCCGGTGGATTCCAGCACCCACAGCTGGCTGGAACCGCTGGCGCCCTCCCACTGGTGGACCCAGGTGCCGTCCACCACGCCGCCGGCGATCAGGTCCAGCATCTTGCCGGTGAAGCGGTTGCAGATGCGGTAGACGCCGTCGCCCGCGCGCACGAAGCTCCACTGCTGCCACTCCTCGCCGGCGTAGTCCCACAGCTGGATGGCGGCGCCGTTCTCGGTGTTGTAGTCGGCGACCTCCACGACCTTGCCATTGGCGGCGGTGATGGTATAATATTTATCAGCACTGATCACGGTTTGAGCAGTCTTTTTCATATGAATGTCCTCCATTCCTTTTCACATGTTTCCCCCATTCGGAAACCTTGCATTTTATTATAGCACCACAGCGAAATCCGTCAAGCAAAACGGCCTAAAATGCCGTTTTGCGACGCAAACTGCACCATGAAAGGGTCTTTTTATGACATACGAGCGCATTCGAACGGCACAGTTCCTTCTGCGGGAGAACCGCTTCACCGCCCAGGTGCTTCTGGACGGCGCGCCGGTGCGGGTGCACGTGAAGAACACCGGCCGCTGCGCCGAGCTGCTGACGCCGAACGCCACGGTGTATCTGGCAGGGGCGGAGAATCCCGCCCGCAAGACCGCCTGGGACCTGGTGGCAGTGGAAAAGGGACCGCTGCTCATCAACATGGACTCCGCCGCCCCCAACAAGGCCGCCGGCGAGTGGCTGGCCGCCGGGGGGCTGGGAGAGCTTTCGGGCCTGCGGGCGGAATACACCGTGGGGGATTCCCGCTTCGACTTCTACGCTTCGCGCGGCGGCGCGCCGCTGCTGGTGGAGGTGAAGGGCTGCACCCTGGAAGAGGACGGCGTGGCCGCCTTCCCCGACGCGCCCACCCTGCGGGGCCTGAAGCATGTGCGGGAGCTGACCGCGCTGGCCGCCGGGGGCTGGCAGTGCTGCGTGCTGGTGGTCATCCAGATAAAGGGGGTGCGGCTGTTCCGCCCCAACTGGGCCACCCAGCCCGCCTTTGGCCGGGCGCTGGCCGAGGCACAGGCCGCCGGGGTGCAGCTGCTGGCCATGGACTGCCGGGTCACGCCGGACAGCATGGTGCTGGACGCGCCGGTGCCCATCGACCTGACCCCGCCAAAAGGAGTGTGAGCCATGGCTGTTGCACAAAAGACCCGCTACCGCTGGCTGGACATCCTGCGCGGCGCGGCGGTGGTGAACATGGTGGCCTTCCATTTCTGCTATGACTGGTTCGAGGTGTTCGGCCGCCTGCCGGGCTGGTACTTCCTCTGGCCCAGCCGCCTTTGGCAGCAGGCCATCTGCTGCACCTTCATCCTCACCGCCGGGTTCTCCGCTCATCTCGGCCGCCGGGCCCTGCGCCACGGCCTCATCCTGAACCTGTGCGGCCTTGCGGTGAGCGCGGTGACGCTGCTGGCCCTGCCCAGCGAGGCGGTGCGCTTCGGCATCCTGAACCTGCTGGGCTGCGCGGTGCTTCTGGCCTGGCTTTTGCGCCCTGCGCTGGAAAAGCTGCCCGCCGCCGCGGGGCTTTGCGCAAGTCTCTTTCTCTTTGCCCTCACCCGCCATCTGCCGGAAGGGTATCTGGGGCTTTTGGGGCTGTGGCGGCTGGAACTGCCCGCCGGGCTCTACCGCTGGAACGCCCTGGCCTTTCTGGGCCTGCCGGGGCCGACCTTCACCAGCAGCGACTACTTCCCGCTGGCGCCCTGGTTTTTCCTGTTCCTCGCCGGGTGGTTCCTCTGCCGGCTGGCCCGTCCCCGGCTGGACGGATTTCTTCCCCGCCTTGCCTGCCCGCCGCTGGAATGGGTCGGGCGGCACAGCCTGGGGCTTTATCTCATCCATCAGCCGGTGTGCATGGCGGTGTGCTTGCTGCTGAATATTTGAACAAAAACCGGGCAGACACGTTTTTGACGTGTCCGCCCGGTCTTTTTATGCGTTGACGATGAGGTAGGCGGTGTAGGCCACATAGGCCAGCAGGCCCGCCGCGCCCATGGGCTTGGTCATCCGGCCCTTGATGCGGCACCAGATGAACAGCGCCGCGGTGAGCACCGTCATGATGATGCCGTCCACCAGAACGCCCCGGGCGCTCTCGATGGGGGTCAGGGCGCTGGACGCGCCCAGGATGAACAGGATGTTGAAGATGCAGGAGCCCACGGCGTTGCCCAGGGCAAGGCCGCTTTCGCCCTTGCGGGCGGCCACGATGCTGGTGGCCAGCTCCGGCAGGCTGGTGCCCACCGCCACGATGGTCAGACCGATGAGGGTCTGGGAGAGGCCCAGCGCGGCGGCGATGTTGCTGGCGCTGTCCACCACCAGATCGCCGCCCCAGATGATGGCCGCCATGCCCAGCAGGATGAAGGCGATGCACCGCAGCAGGCTGACCGGTTCCTCCTCGCTTTCCGGGGTGCGGGAGGCCAGGGCCTGCACCACGGTGAGGGCGATGTAGGCGGCCATCAGGCCCAGCATCACGATGCCCTCCCAGCGCTGGAGGGTGTCGTCCCACATGAAGAACACCAGCAGGGCGCTGGCGCCGATGCACACCGGGAAATCGCGCACCATCAGCTCCTTGTCGGGCACAAAGCTCATCATCAGGGCACAGACGCAGGCCACCACCATCAGGTTGAAGATGTTGGAGCCGATGACGTTGCCCAGGCTCAGGCCGTTGTTGCCGGTGAGGCCGGCGGTGATGGACACCGAGGCCTCCGGCAGGCTGGTGCCCATGGCCACCACGGTGAGGCCGATGACCACACCGGGCACCCGCAGGCGGCGGGCCACGCCGGAGGAACCATCCACAAAGAAGTCCGCGCCTTTGACCAGCAGCACAAAGCCGACCACCAGCACAAGGCAGTTGAGAAGCATCGCCATTGTTGTTGACATCCTTTCTTTTGGGCGGCGGGGGTCAGTCCTCGTCGTCCACGTCGATCTTTTTCATGGGTTTGCGGAACAGAAGGTCATAGAACACCGGCACGATGAAGAGGGTGAGCAGGGTGGCGTAGCCAAGGCCGCCCATGGTGACCAGCGCCATGGGTTTGGACAGCTCGGCTCCCATGCCGGTGCTGAAGGCCATGGTGCTCATGGCCAGGATGGTGGTGAGGGCGGTCATCAGGATGGGCCGCATGCGGGTCTTGCCGGTCTCGATGAGGGCGGCGCGCTTTTCCATGCCCTCCAGCCGCAGCTGGTTGGCATAGTCCACAAAGACGATGCCGTTGTTCACCACAACGCCCGCCAGGATGAGGAAGCCCAGCATGGAGATGACCGAGAGGGGCAGCCCGGCGATCCACAAAGCGCCCAGGCCGCCGGTGAAGGCCAGCGGCATGGTGAGCATCACGATGAAGGGGCCCAGCAGGCTCTGGAACTGAGCCACCATGATCATGTAGATGAACACCACCGCCAGCAGGATCATCAGCACCAGATCCTGCATGGCGTCCGCCACCGACTGGGTCTCGCCGCCCACCTCAAGGGTGTAGCCGTCCGGCATATCGTAGCTGTCCAGCGTGGGCTGGATCTCGCGGCTGATGAGGGTGGCATTATAGCCCTCCTTCACCGCCGCGCTCACGGTCATGTACCGCTGCTGGTTCTCCCGGTTCACCGCCGCAAGGCTGAGGTCGTCTTTCAGGCTGGCGAACTCGGAGAGGGTGTGGGTCTCAGGTTCCGCGTCGGGGCCGGTGCCGGCCACCTCGAACTCGTAGTTCATCAGGGTGTCCCGGTCAAGGCGGCCCCGCTCGTCCGCCACCACCACCTCGTAATCCTCGGCCCCCACCGTGAGGGTGGTGGAGGTGGTCTCGGTGGTCAGGGCGGAGGCCAGCTCGCTGTAAATTTGCGCCACCGTGAGCCCGCAGCGCATGGCGGCGTCCTTGTCCACCACCAGCCGCAGCTGGGGCGTGCCCTCCTCCTGGCCGTTGGTGGGCTCTTCCAGCCCTTCCACGCCCCGGAGGATGTCCATCAGATCGTGGGTGATGCGGTTGAGTTCGTCCACGTCCGGGCCGCGGACGATGAGCTCCACGCCGCTGCCGCCCAGCACCGACATGTCCATGCTGGAGGTGGTCACGCTCACCTCGCAGCCGGGCAGCTGGCCGGAAAGGGCGGCAAGGTCGTCGGCGGCCTTTTCGCTGTCGGCGTTTTCGTCCAGCACCAGATAGAAGCTCATGCTCTCCACGGTGTCGGAGGCGGCCGCGCCGCCCATGCCCATCATGCTCATGCCGGTGCCGCCGTCCATGGCGCCCACCGTCTCCACGCCCTCCACCTGCTGCATCAGCGCCATGGCCTCATCGGTGAGGGCGTAGGCGTCGGCGCGCTTGGTGTCTTCGGGCAGGGTGAGGGTGGCGCTGATCTGGTTGGCGCTCATGCTGGGGATGAACTCCATGCCCATCTGGGTGGTGTGCCAGATGCACAGCGCCAGCAGGGCGGTGGCCAGCGTCAGGGGCACCGCCTTGAACCGCAGGCAGAAGTCCAACGCCCGCTCATAGCCTTCCAGCGCCTTGTCAAACCAGGGATGGCGCTTTTCCCTGCTCTGGCGCAGCATGGTGGCGCTGAGGGTGGGCACCAGGGTGAGGGCCACGATGAGGCTGGCCAGCAGCGAATAGGCGATGGTGAGGCCCATGTCCACAAAGAGCTGGCGAGTGAGGCCGTCGGTGAAGACGATGGGCAGGAACACGCAGACGGTGGTGAGGGTGGAGGCCGCGATGGCCCCGCTCACCTGCTTTGCGCCCCGCACGGCGGCTTTGGCCGCGGGCACGCCCTGGCTGCGCAGACGGTAGATGTTCTCCACCACCACGATGGAGTTGTCCACCAGCATGCCGACGCCCAGGGCAAGGCCCGAGAGGCTTATCATGTTGAGGGTGACGCCGGAGAAGTACATCAGCACCACGGCGAACATCAGGCTGATGGGGATGCTGAAGGCCACCACCAGGGTGGGGCGCAGGTCCTTGAGGAAGAGAGCCAGCACCAGCACCGCCAGCACCGCGCCCCAGCCGAGGTTGGAGAGCACCGAGTCCACCGTCATCTGGATGTAAACGCCCTGGTCCATCAGCGGGGTGATGCGCAGGCCGGGGTATTTGGCTTCCAGCTCCTCAATGGCCTCGTTCACCGTTTTGGACACTTCGCTGGTGGAGGCGGTGGATGCCTTCTGGATGCTCACCGCCACCGCCGGGTTGCCGTTCATGCGGGCGTAGCTTTCGCCGGAGTTGTCGATGACCGTCACATCGGCCACGTCGGACAGGCGCACATCGCCCACGTCCCCCGCGTCCATGTGCAGCAGCAGAGCGTTCTCCACTTCCTCCACGCTGGAAAAAGCGTCGCCCACCTTCAAAAGGTACTGGTCCTCGCCCTGGTAGAGGTAGCCGGCGGGCATGGCGAAGTTCTGGGCCATGACCAGATTGGCCACCATCTCCTTGGTGAGCAGCTGGCTCATGTCCGCCTGTTCCAGGGCCGCCTTCCGGGCGTCCTCGAACTGCTCCTGGGCGTCCTCCAGCTGGGCCTCGCCCTCCTTGAGGGCGCTCTCGGCGGCGGCCAGCTGGGCCGAGGCGCTGCCGAAGCCCGCCGCGGCCAGGATCTTGCCCTCCTCCAGCTTCTTGTAGGCCTCCTGGGCCTTTTCCACCCCGGCCTTTGCCTGCTCGGCCATCGCCTTGGCGGCGATGAGCTCGGTGTTCAGGTCGGCCAGAGCCGCTTCGATCTGGTCAAGGCGGGCGCTCGGGTCCTCCGCGTTGCTGCCCACCATGGCCAGCATGCTTTTCAGGCTGTCCTGGGTGAGGGCGGCCATCTGCCCGGCCATGGGGCCCTGGCTCAGCAGCGTCTTCATTTTTTCAAAGTCGGCGGCGGGCATTTCGGCCGCCTCTTGCACGCTGGCCGGAAGGCTGGCGGGCAGGTCCAGGCCCGGGAACATATCCGGCGCCGCGCTCCACGCGGCGTACAGTTCTTCGTAGCTGCCGAACAGGCCGCCCATCTGCTCCAGCAGCGTGCTCTCCAGCCCGGCGAAGGCCGCGTTCAGCATGCTGTAGCCTTCCAGGGCTTTCTGCTCCCCTTCCAGCGCGGCCTTGCTGGCCTCCAGGGCGGTCTGCTGACTGGCCAGGGCCTGGGCCTGGGCGATGGCGGAATCCAGCTGGGCGCTGGCGTCGGCCAGTTCGGCGGCGGTGTCGCCCTGCTGGTTTTCCAGGGCGTTCTTGCCGCTCTCCAGCTCGGCGCGGCCGTCCTCCACCTTTTTCTGCGCGTCGTCCAGCTCGGCTTTGGCGTCCGCCAGTTCCTCATCCACGCTGGCCAGCACCTTGGTGTTGATGGCCTCGATTTTCTCCTCGTTGAGGCGTATCTCCACGCTCTTTTCCACAAGGCCGGTGCCGCTGACGCTGGCCACGCCCGCCTGCCGCTCGAAGGCGGGGATGACCGTCTCGGAGGCGAAATCGGTGAGCTGGTAAACGTCCATGCCCTCCATGTCCACCGCGGCGATCATCACCGGCAGCATGTCCGGCGAAATCTGCAGCAGCATGGGGTTGCCGGCGGTGTCCGGCAGAGCGCCCCGCACCTGGTCCACCGCGGTGGACAGGTTGACCATGGCGCTGTCCATATTGGTGCCGCCGTCGAACTCCAGCACCACGGTGCTCACGTTCTCGGAGGAGGTGCTGGTGACATTGGCCACACCGTTCACGGTGCCCAGGCCCGCCTCCAGCGGCGCGGTGATCTGGCTTTCCACCTGCTCGGGGCTTGCGCCGGGCATGGTGGTGACCACCACCACATAGGGCAGTTCCATGGCGGGCAGCAGGTCGGTGACCATGTTCATGAAGCTGATGACGCCCAGAACGATCACCATCACCACCGCCACCACCACGGTGTAGGGTTTTTTGACGCAGTATTTCGACATAGACTCACTCTTTCTTTTGAAAAGGGAACGGGCGCGCCGCTCCCTTGGCACGCAAATTACAGTATAGTCTTTTTGGGTTGAAAAGGCAATCTGAGAAGGCGGGAAACTCCTGCCCCAAAATGTAAAATTTGTCCCGTGATTTGACGGGCATGTTATGATAAAAAAGAACGATACGAAAACAAGAGGGGCGGAACGCGCGCCGCAGATGCGCCGCGCAGTATCCGCCGGGGCCGGCGGGCCGGGCGCAAAGCCCCCCGCCGCACATTTTTTCAAGGGGGGCAATCGAATATGCAGAATTCCGCCGGCGCGTCCAGCGCTCAGTTCATCAAGATGACCCAGACGCCCATTCCGAAGCTCATCGTCACCCTGGCCGTCCCCACGGTGGCCAGCATGCTGGTGAGTTCCATCTACAACCTGGCGGACACCTTTTTCGTGGGCCAGCTGAAAAGCAACAGCGCCACCGGCGCGGTGGGCGTTGTGTTCAGCCTGATGGCCATTCTCCAGGCCTTCGGCTTCATGGTGGGCATGGGCTCGGGCAGCGTCATCAGCCGCCTGCTGGGCCAGCAGGAGGGGCAGAAGGCCAGCCACATCGCCTCCATGGGCTTTTTCACCTCGCTGGGCTGCGGCGCGCTGCTGGGCGTCGGGGGCCTCATCTTTCTGGAGCCGCTGATGCGCCTTCTGGGCGCGACGGACACCATCCTGCCCTACGCCTGCGACTACGGGCGCTACATCCTGGCGGCCGCGCCGCTGATGTGCGCCAGCTTCACCATGAACAACATGCTGCGCTATGAGGGCAAGGCCGCCTTTGCCATGATCGGCCTGACCACCGGCGGCATTCTGAACATCCTGCTGGACCCGCTGTTCATCTTTGTGTTCGACATGGGCATCGCGGGCGCGGCGCTGGCCACGGCTCTTTCCCAGTGCGTGAGCTTCTGCCTTCTGCTGGCGATGTTCCTTGTGGGCAAAAGCCAGCTGCGCCTTTCGGTGCGGCTCATCGGGCGGGACCTGCCCGGCCTCAAAAACATCCTGGCCTGCGGTCTGCCCAGCTTTGCCCGTCAGGCGCTGGCCAGCGTGGCCACCGCTCTTCTGAACTGGCAGGCGGGCCAGTGCGGCGGCGACGCCGCCGTGGCCGCCATGAGCGTTGTGGGGCGCATCTTCATGTTCGTGTTCGCGGTGATGCTGGGCATCGGCCAGGGCTTCCAGCCGGTGGCGGGCTACAATTACGGCGCGGGCAAATTCAACCGCCTGCGGCAGGCCTTCCGCTTCACCCTGCTGCTGGGCGAAGGCTGCATCTGCGTGGTGGCGCTGGGCACCTTTTTGGCCGCGCCCTGGCTCATCCAGGCCTTCCGCAACGACCCGCAGGTCATCGAGATCGGGGTGCTGGCCTGCCGGCTGCAGTGCTGCGCCATGCTGCTGGTGCCGCTGGGCACCTGCGCCAACATGCTGTTCCAGAGCACCGGCCAGAGCACCTCGGCCACCTTTTTGTCCAGCCTGCGGCAGGGGCTCTATTACCTGCCGCTGATGCTGGTGCTGCCGCTGGTCATCGGGCTGCGGGGCGTGCAGATCGCCCAGCCCCTGGCGGACGTGCTCACCTTTATCACCAGCGTGCCCTTCCTGGTGCGGTTCTTCGCCCAGCTGCCCCGGCAGGACAGGAAATGATCTTCTCCCCCGGCCTTTCACCGGCCGGGGGCTTTTTTATGCCTCTTCCCGGTCCAGCCGCGCCTGCAGCTCGTTCACCAGCCGGCACAAATGGAACCCGTCGCAGACGGCGTGGTGCACCTGCACCGCCAGCGGCATCAGCACCCGGCCCTCCCGCTCGTAAAAGCGGCCCATGGTGAAGATGGGCGCGAGGTAGTCATAGCCCTTTTCCAGGTTCAGGTTGAACCCCTCGAAGGACGCCCAGGGCAGCATGGACACCGGGAAGGTGTTGGGCGGAGTGCCGGGCTTTGCCTCCATGGCATGGCAGCCGCCGAATTCCTCCTTGTCCCGCAGCCATGCCGCGAGGAACGCCTCGTAAGAGGGGTCGTACCCGGTCCAGAGGTTGGAGAAGGTCTGGCTGTCCTCGTGGAACACGGTGTAGCAGGGATGGACAACGTCGTAAAATCCCGGCCGGCCCGCTTCGTCCAGCGCCATGCGGAACTCCCGGTGGGCGTTCACCACCGCGGCGATGTGGTGCAGCATGGCGGGATAGAACTTTTTGCCGCCTGCCCGCAGGCGGGTGATGTCCAGCGTGAAGGTGGCGCTGTAGGTGCAGGGCACGCGGGTGAGATAGTGCTCAAAGTGCTCCCGGCGGGGCCACTATTCCAGGTCGATGGGTGTGAAATTCATTGTTTTGCTCCTTTTTCCGCTTCGGCCTTCGCCGCCTCCGCCACCTTGCGGTAGGGGCCCACGATGGCCTCGGTCATTTTTCCTTTCGCCTGCTTTTGCACCGCGGGCACCGCCAGCAGCGCCCCCACCAGCTGCATCTGCAAAATGCGCTTTTTCTGCTTCTGGGGGAAATCATAAGCCCCGTGGGCCTTGTAGAATTTGTGGTCGGCCTTCATCATGCCCCGCATCACATAGATGAGGTCCCGGAAAATCTTGCTGCCGCCCACGCCGTAGAAGTTGGCCGGGCGGGAGAGGCCCTTTTCCAGCGCGAAGGCGAGGTTTGCCGCCAGCGCGGCGATGTCCGCCGCCGTGTCGGCCTCGTCGGTGGCCACACCCGCAAGATAGTTGCCGCCCACCTCGGCCCGGGCTTCCAGCACCATCCGCAGGTTGGGCTCATTCCGATAGTCGCCCTGCACGAGATAGGCCACCGGCCTGCCCTGGGTCACCGCCCGGTGGCCGTTGCAGAACTGCCGGTCGTCGTAGCACTTGAACAGCGACCCGGCGGAGTGGCCGGAAACGGAAAATGCATAAACAAAAGCGTCGGCGGTCTGGACGGTGCCCCGCAGGAAGTCGTCGAAGCCGTCTTTATAGACGCACTTGCCGGTGACGGCGCAGTTCATGCACCCCAGGCACCCGCCCGCGAAGGGGAAGTCCCGCAGGTTTATCACCCGGCTGGCATGGGGCAGAGCGGCCCGGAAATCGGCGATCATGGCGGCAAGGCCCGCGTTTTCGGGGGCGCAGTCGGTCACGATGACCACGTCTTTGTCCCCTGTTTTGGGCGTTTCGGGCAGGGCGGCGCGGTAAGCCGGCCGCGCCGGGGCGCAGGCGGCGGGCGGCGGCGTGACAAAGAGGCCGTGCTCGCAGGCGAAAACCAGCTGGTCGAAGAAGTCCCGAGCCTGCCGGCGGCCCTTTTCGCTCAGCAGGTCCTCCATGTCCGCCGAGAGGCCCCGCACCGGCTTCATCCCCAGGTCAAAGCAGTTCTCCTCCACCCAGCGGTGGGCGGTCACGTCGTAGAAGTGTTTGGAGGTGGTGATCTGGCTGGCGAATTTGCCCGCAAGGTCCGGCTCGCTCTCCTTCATCAGCTCCACAAAGCGGTGCAGCTGATAGGGCGCGAGGAAGGTGTAGACCGGGTAGCAGAAGAGCACCAGGTCCGCCTTTTCCAGCGCGGCGCGGGCGAGGGCAAAATCCTTTTCGTAGCTTTTGATGCGCACCCCCACCGGCAGGTATTCAAAGGTGTGCTCCGGGTGCAGCGCCTCCAGATACAGCGCCGTGTGCAGCGTGGCGGAGGCCTTGCCCTTGGGGCTGCCGTTCAGCACGAGAATGTTCATTCCTCTTCCTCCAATTCTTTTAAAAGGCGGCTGTACCACTGCCGCTCAAATTCGGCGGCGGCGATGCCGTACTCGATGGTGCAGCCCTGAAAGCGAAAGACCTCGTCCCAGTTCTGCCCGGGGGGCAGCGGCCCGGCCTGGGCTTTGCGGAACTGCTCCCGGATGGCGGCGAGCACCGCCTGCGTCTCCTCCATCTGGCGGATGTAGTCCCGGATGGCGGCGGCGCGCTGGGCGGGCTGGGCCAGCCCCAGGAAGAACAGCCGGGCCAGCTCCATGTTCTTCACCTTTCCCGCCTGCATGGGCCGGGCCACCCAGGCCTCAAAGGCCTGCCGCCCCGCCGGGGTGATGGAAAAGGTCTTTTTGCGCCGGCGGCCCTCCACGGTCTCGGCTGCGGCGATGCGGCCCTCCGTTTCCAACTTGGTCAGGGCGGTCTGCACGCTGCCCGCGCTGGAAGAGCAGATGAGGGCCAGGTTCTGCTTGATGAACCGCTGCAGCTCGTAGCCGGTCATGGGCGCGAGAAGCAGCAGCCCCAGGATGAGATACTCCATGGCGGCCTCCTCGATATGTCTAATAGAGAGATTATACTTCCTCCGCTTTTCGCCGTCAAGAAAACGGGCGGAACTGGCAGGTTTGGTTGGTGGCCTTTTTCCGCCGGGGTGGTATACTGGCAAAGAAACAATGCGTATGCCGGCGTTTTGCCGACGCCCGGGAACATTCTGGCCCGGGTGTGGCAGGGCCGCGTTTGAAAGGAGAAGGAATGGACTATTCCAAAGAACAGCTGACCGAGGCCCGCCGCCAGATCGACTCCACCGTGCACAAGCTGCGCCAGACGGTGCTCACGCTGGAGGCCAAGGGCGACCCGGCCCGCTGCAAATCCCAGCTCACCCTGGCGCGGCGGCGCATCGAGGCTTTCTGCCTCGCCGGCGAGCTCATCGGCCGGGAACTGGACAAGCTGGAACAGGCCGCGCCCGGCGAATGAACGCCGGGCGCTTTTTTCAGAACTTGAGCGCCGTTCAGAAAAATCTGCCCGGCACTTGAATCCGCCTCTCTTGGCGCACAGCGCACCGTGGGGTACAATAAAGGCAGAAAAAAGCGCGCGCAAACGGAACAAAGAGAGGACGACGCTTTATGGAACAGACCAACACCTTGAAGATGGGCTCCACCATCGCCGCTCTGCGCAAAAGCCGGGGGCTGACCCAGGAGCAGCTGGCGGCGCTGGTGGGAGTGAGCGGCCCGGCGGTGAGCAAGTGGGAGACCGACGCCTCCTGCCCGGACGTGGCGCTGCTGTGCCCCCTGGCGCGGGCGCTGAACACCACCGTGGACGCCCTTTTGCAATTCGAGGCCGCCCTGACCGACGAGGAAGTGGCGCGGCAGATCAACGCGCTGATGGAAACTCTGCCCCAAAAGGGGGCCGATGCCTGCGAGGAGGAGCTGCGGCGGCTGGTGTGCCGCTGGCCCGGCTGCACCGCCCTGCAATTCAACGCGGCCATGGTGTGCGACGGCTTTGAGATGTTCTTCCCCGACGCGCAGCCGGAGCAGAAGGCCCGCTGGCGCGCCCTCAAGAGGGAACTGCTGGAGCGGGTGCGCGCCTCGGGCACGGCGGCCTACTGGCAGGCGGCCACCATCCAGCTGGCTGGTCTGGCGCTGGCGGAGGACGATCCGGACCGGGCCGAAGCCCTGCTGGACGAGTTGCCCGAGCACCCGGGGGACGCCACCGCCGTGCGGGCGCTTTTGTACCGCAAGCGCGGGCAGGAGCAAGAGGCCCAAAAGCTGCTTCAGACGCAGCTTTACGCGGCGGTGAGCAAGGCGATGACCACCCTTTCCTTCCTGCTGGGCAGCGAAAAAGAGCCCCGCCGCCAGGAAAAGATGGTGGGGGTCTACCGCGCGCTGGCGGGCACCTTCGGACTGGCCGACCTGAGCGAGGGCTTTCTGGTGGAGGCGCACCGAAAGGCCGGCGAATGGGACAAGGCCGCCGAGCATTTCTCCCGCTATGTGGACCAGCTTCTTTCTCCCCTGCCCCGGCCGGACCCGGACCTCTTCGCCCCGGCGCTGGACTGCGAAGCAAAGCCCGGCGACGTTTTTCCCTCCGGGATGCGCCGCGTGCTGCTGGAGGGCATGCGCCGGGAGATGCTGGAGGACCTCCAGGGGGAGACGGGCGAGCCGGAACTGTGGCAGCATCCCGCGTTTGCCGCCGCTTTAAAAAGGCTGGAAGAGAGCCTGTGAGGCGCTTTTTCATAAAGAGGCCCCCGCGGGCTGAAAGCCTGCGGGGGTCCCTTTTATTTTTGGGGCAGAAGGTTGCTCACATAGGGTCTGCGCCCTGCCAACACCTCGTCGTAGAAGGCCTGTTTGCTGTCCAGATATTCCAGCGCGCTTTGCAGCCGGGCCATCTCCTCTTCCAGCGCCTTGCGCCGCTCGGCCAGAATGACCTTGCGCTCCGGGATGGACGCCTCCCCCCGCAGGCACAGCTGCACATAGTGCTGCATCTCCTTGATGCTCAGCCCGCAGCGGCGCAGGCAGCCCAGCCCCTCCAGCCAGGCCAGGTCCCGCTCGTCGAACACCCGGCGGTTACCGCCGTCCCGCTTGACGTTGGGCACAAGGCCCTGGTTGCAGTAGAACTTCAGCGTCTCGTAGTTCAGGCCGGTCCGCTGGCAGACCTCTTTCATGGAATAGAGCATGGGGCCCTCTCCTTTCGCACTTTCTTCACAAACGGGGGCTTGACCGGTAGTAACTACCGGGTGCTACACTGAGGATACCACATCCCCCGGCGCGGTGCAAGGGGGAGCAGATGTGCGCAGAAACGGAGGAAAATGCGATGGAATACACGACTCTTTCCAACGGGGTGAAGATGCCCATGGTGGGCTACGGCGTTTATCAGGTGAGCCCGCAGGAGTGCGAGCGCTGCGTGCTGGACGCGCTGGGCGCGGGCTACCGCTCGCTGGACACCGCCCAAAGCTATTTCAACGAGGCGCAGGTGGGCAGCGCCATCCGCAGATCCGGCGTGCCGCGGGAGGATATTTTTCTGACCACCAAGGTGTGGGTGGAGCACTACGGCCAGCAGGCCGCCCGGGCCTCGGTGCTGGATTCCATGGAGAAGCTGGGCGTGGACTATCTGGACCTGGTGCTGCTGCACCAGCCCTTTGCCGACTATTACGGCGCGTGGCGCGCGCTGGAAGAACTTTATGACGAAGGGCGGGTGAGGGCCATCGGCGTGTCCAACTTTTATCCGGACCGGCTTGTGGACCTGGCCATCTTTGCCCGCATCCGCCCCATGGTGAACCAGGTGGAGATCCATCCCTATCACCAGCAGGCCGAGGCCTTGAAATGGATGGAAAAGTACGGCGTGCAGCCGGAAGCCTGGGCCCCCTTCGGCGAGGGCCGGGGCGGCCTGTTCACCCACCCGGTGCTGACGGACATCGGCCGCCGCCACGGCAGGACCGCCGCCCAGGTCATGCTGCGCTGGCATTTGCAGCGCGGGGTGGTGGTCATCCCCAAGTCCACCCATGTGGAGCGCATGCGGGAGAATCTGGACGTGTTCGGTTTTTTCCTCAGCCGGGAGGAGATGGAGGCCATCGCGGCGCTGGACAAAAAACAGAGCGCGTTTTTCTCCCATCAGGACCCGAATATGGTAGAATGGTTCGTAGAGATGGTGGAGCAGCGCCGCGGCCGGCAGGGCGGCTCCGCAGCGGAATGACGCCGGCCACAAGGAGGAACGAGACCCATGCGCAAAAATTTTGGAGCAAAACCCTGGACCTATCCCCAGCCGGTGTTCATTCTGGCCAGCTGGAACGAGGACGGCACCGCCGACGCCATGAACGCCGCCTGGGGCGGCGTGAGCGATGACAAAGAGCTTTCCTTCTGCATCAGCGCCGGGCACAAGACCACTGCCAACATCCTGGCCCGGAAGGCCTTCACCGTGAGCATGGCCACCGCGGACCAGATGGCCGCCTGCGACTATGTGGGCATCGAGTCGGGCAACAAGGTGCCGGACAAGGTGGCAAAGGCGGGCTGGCACGTCACCCCCTCGCCCTTTGTGGACGCGCCCCTCATCGACGAGCTGCCCATGGCAGTGGAGTGCCGTCTGGTGAGCTACGACCCGGAGAGCTGCCGCCTGGTGGGCGAAGTGGTGAACGTGAGCGCCGACGAGGCGGTGCTGGACGAGGCCGGCCGCATCGACCCGGCCAAGCTGCGGCCCATCACCTTCGACCCCATCCACAACCTTTACCGCACGCTGGGCGAGACCGCCGGCCGCGCCTTCCACGACGGGCTGCAGCTGAAATAAGCCCCGCGCCCCGGCATACAGGACCGCCCTCCCGCCATACCTTTATGGCAGGGAGGGTTGTTTTATGTTTGGGGTATTTTTCAGCTTTATCGCTTCGCACATTCTGTATCTGGCGCTGCATCTGGAGACGGGCAGCTTTCCCCGCCCGCTGACGCCGCGGCAGGAGGTGGAGGCCTTTGCCGCCTTCAAGGCGGGGGACATGGCCGCCCGGGACCGCATCATCCGCCACAACCTGCGGCTGGTGGCCCACGTGGTGAAGAAATACTATTCCCTGCCCGGCGACGCGGAGGACCTCATCAGCATCGGCACCATCGGGCTCATCAAGGCGGTGAACAGCTTCGACAACACAAAGCAGGCCCGCTTTTCCACCTACGCTTCCCGCTGCATCGACAACGAGGTGCGCATGAGCTTCCGCAAGCAGAAGAAGGCCCCCGCCACCGTGAGCATGAACGAGCCCATCGAGGCGGGCAAGGACGGCAGCGCCCTGACGGTGATCGACGTGGTGCCGGACGATTTTCTTTTGGACGAGGACTGCGAGCGCCGGGACGAGACCGCCCGTCTGCGGCAGCTGGTGGACGGCCTTTCGGGGCGGCAGCGGCAGGTGGTGCTGCTGCGCTACGGCCTCTCCGGCCAGCCGCCCATGACCCAGCAGGAGGTGGCCGACCTTCTGGGCATCAGCCGCAGCTACATCAGCCGCATCGAAAAGGCGGCAGTGCTCTCGCTGCGCCAGTCGCTGCTGGAGCAGGAACGATAATGCGGAAAGGGCCCCCGCCGGAAACCGGCGGGGGCGCTTTTTCGGTGCTTCACAGGTTGACGGCGTTGACGGTCCTGCCCGCCAGAAAACTGCGCAGGTTTTCCACCGCCGTGTCCATCAGGCGCTGGCGGGCGGCCTTTGCCCCCCAGGCCATGTGGGGGGTGAGGATGCAGTTCGGCGCGCCCAGCAAGGGGTTGTCAGCCCGGATGGGCTCGGCGCTCACCACGTCCAGCGCGGCCCCCGCCACCCGTCCGCTTTTGAGGGCGGCGGCCAGGTCCGCCTCGTTCACCAGCGGGCCCCGGGCGGTGTTCAGCAGCAGCACCCCCGGCTTCATGGCGGTGATGGCCTGCCGGTCGATCATGCCGGCATTCTGGGCGGTGAGGGGGCAGTGGAGGCTGACCACGTCCGCCGCGGCAAACAGCTCTTCCAGGGTCACCGCCTCGGCGCCGTCCTCCAGGGGGCCGGGGGCCAGGTGCGGCCCATAGGCCAGCACCTTCATGCCGAAGGCCCGGGCGATGCGCGCCGCCGCCCGGCCGATGCGCCCGTAGCCCACCACGCCGAAGACAAGGCCCGCCAGTTCCCGCTGGGGGGTGTTCCAATAGCAGAAATCCGTCTTCTGGCACCACTCGCCGTCGTGCACGCCCCGGCTGTGGTCTCCCACCCGGTGGCACAGCTCCAGCAGCAGGGCAAAGGTGAACTGGGCCACCGCCTCGGCGCCGTAGTCCGGCACGTTGCACACCGGGATGCCCCTTGCCGCCGCGGCGGCGGTGTCCACCACATTGTAGCCGGTGGCCAGCACCCCGATGTAGCGCAGGTCCGGGCAGGCGGCCAGCGTGGCGGCGGTGATGGGGGTCTTGTTCACCAGCACCGCCCCGGCCCCCGCCATGCGGGGCAGGATGAGCTGGGGCGGGGTGCGGTCGTAATACTCGAACTCGCCCAGCGCCTCAAAGCCCTGCCAGCCCAGGTCCCCCGGGTCGAGGGCATGGCCGTCCATCACCACTATTTTCATCTTCGCTTCATCCCTTTCGCGGCGTTTTTTTCATTGTAGCACAAAGGTGGAGCGAGAAAAAGCCGCCTCGCTAGATTTACTATTTGTATATTTTCTCCATTATTCTACAAAATCATCGGTATACAGGCGGTTTTGGGGACAAAAAATCCCCCTGCCTTGGGACAGGTGCTCATAAGAAAGTGATTTGAAAGAATTACGATTATGGCATCTGTCAGGCAGGATTGGGCAACGAAGAAATACGCCGTATTCAGCAGATTTTGCTGGATACGGCGTATTTTCTTGCCTATTTACGCTTTCTTTTTCCTTTCCCGTGTGTCATGCTGGCCCTGCCACGCTGGCTTATGGGGCTTTTCATGTGCTTTGATAACCGCAGTATCTCAATCAGCGTGATAAACTGCTCCTTTGTGATGGCATCATAGTCAATGCCGAAAGTCGCCAGAAACGCCCGCGCCTTCTTTTCGTCGCTGCTGCCTTCAAAGTTCATGGCGATCTGCAACTGCTGCTGGGCTTGTGCAGCGGCGGATGGCTCGTCTGCTGTTGTGCTGTCGGTTTTGTGGGCTTCCCGAATATCGCGGAGTATCCCTGTCAGGCTATCTGCAACCACATGACCGAAGTATTCTTCCTCCGACACCTGCGACAATTCCAGTGTGCGGAGATAGAGATCGTTCGCACTATCCTCTCGCTTTGCCAGCACCATTTGACGCACGGCTTCCAGCACGGCGTTCATGTCGTTGATCCGCATATCTGCAATGCGGTCAACATAGATTTCCGCATCCAGCATCAAACGCTGAAAATCTTTGTGGCAGATCAGCTCCGACAGCAGCCGGTGGTTAAACTGTCCATTCTTCAACACCTCAATCGCACCATCACCCAAATGCAGGGCTTCCAGCTCTGTGTTTGGGTGATTTTTTGTTTCCGTCAATCCCATTAAGTAATCGGCGGATACCCCATAGAACTTTGCCAGCGCCGCGATGCTGAACGGACTAATGTCCTTAAAATCGTCTGTCTCATATTTGCCGAGGGCAGCACGGGAAATCCCCGTTGCCTCGGACAGTTGCTCCAGCGTTAGACCGCGCTCTGTCCGCAAATCTTTAAGCCGCTCCGGGATTGTCAGCTTGATGTTCATATCCACGCCCCCTCTCGTTCTGCTTCCCATTATAGCACAGATTTCTATAAGCGTGGAAATTTCCGCTTTTCGCACCTATTTTCCAACCTCTTGGATATACGGGAACAGGCCCGATTTTTCGTTAAACTGTACTTGTCGGGAGACAACAGTACCTTGAAAATTATATGACCGTCCGAATGGGATACCCCCGGCAGGGGAAGCAGCGCCATGACCCCATGTGTTTGAAAGCACGGGGGAGCGTGCCAATGCCGGAATACGCCGCTGAGAAGGCAGGGGCAGGAACGGCATTCGGGAAGGACGGCGAAAATGCAGCGATATTTTCAAATGAAGTGAAAACAGCGAAAAATCTGGCGTTTTCACATTGATAACGCCATCAAAGAACGATACGCCAGGCAGCGATGCGAGTACGCTGTTCGGCGTACAACTTTCCTACTCCGCGAAAATCCATGCGGAACAGTGAAACCGAAGCCTGACAGTTGTGAACAGGGCTTCGCATACGGCAGAGGAAACAGTTAGTCGCATACCATTATCCATTGCCCAGCGATGAACCCAGTACGCTCATCAGCGCACCGGCTTCATCATTGGGCAAACGAAAAAAGGAGGGCAAAACTGTGAAAAGCAAAGAGATTTACCGAAACGAAATCAAATCGTACATCATCCGGGCGGGCATGACCATGAGCGAGGCCGTGGAAATTTTGGCCGATGAATACGTTTGGAGCAGCAGCGTCCCGAATCTGTCCGACAAACTGAAGCGCGGCAGCTTGCGCTACGGCGAGGCGGTGGAGCTGGCCGATGTACTGGGGTATAATATTGTTTGGGAAAAGCGCGGAAAGGATGGGAGATAATTGCTTCCACAAATTATAATCGGTAGAAATATTCGCTCTTAAGTGATATAATTATTTTTAAAATAGAGAAATTGAAGGAGGCGTTGTCGTGGACTTTTGGAGTAAGATGCTATCAAATATTGCAGATGCAGTTCTTCCAAAAGATTTGGATGATGACGCACTTCTTATGCAAATGGACGAGGCTCTGCAAGAAGAAAAGAGTTTATGGCATTCGCAGCAACAATTCCTAGATCCTTGCGTAGTTAAAAATTTTCAGGAAAAATGGTATTCGGCATATTGTACTGCGGAAAAGAAAACACATGGCTTATTATTCTCTATTGGTTTATCTGGCCGCAAAATTCGCAATGTTGCTCCTCGGTTTATTGAAATTTATGAGCAGCTCCCATCCAAATTGCAAGCACATAACAACCAGTTGGCAAGTCAAAAAGCGGCGGATGCAGCGAAACTGATTTTACCCGTAGAGGGGAAAATGCTTGACGAACAACAACTTCGATGTATCACAAAGGAAGTCCACAATCATCTTGTTCTTGCCGGGGCAGGGACTGGAAAAACCACTACCATCATCGGCTATGTCAAATATCTTCTGAAAAAGAAAATCTGTATGCCGGACGACATTTTAGTTCTGTCATTTACCAACGCATCTGCCGCAGAAATGAGTGAACGATTAAACAAAGAAATTGGCAGACCGATTCATGCACAGACATTCCATAAATTGGGGTTAGATATTATTGCGTCTGTGCAAGGGAAAAAGCCCAAAATTTATTCCTCTGACATTCGTCAATTTGTCAGAAAGCAGTTGGATATGCTGACACAAGACTTGGGCTATTTGAGAAAATTGTGCGTGTATCTGACTTATAATGGAGTAGAGCAGAAGTCCGAGTTTGATTTTGAAACGGAGGAAGAATACCGCTCTTATCTGAAATATAATCCACCAATAACACTAAAAAAAGAAACAGTGAAAAGCTATGGCGAGTTGGATATTGCCAATTTCCTGACGCAAAATGGAATTACTTATGTGTATGAGCAGGAATACCCGATTGATACGAGAACTTCTGAGTTTGGGCAATACTACCCTGATTTTTATCTTCCTAACTTTGACGTATATATAGAATATTTCGGTATTAACCGTCAAGGAGAGGTTCCAGCCTATTTCTCTGGGAAAAACGGAATGTCAGCAGCTCAAGCATATCAGGAGGGGATCAAATGGAAACGCGAGTTACATCGAAAAAATGGTACGCGAATGATCGAAGTCTACGCCTATGAAAAATTTGAAGAACAGCTTTTGCCCAGATTAGAGGAACGACTTAAAAAGGCGGGTGTTGTATTTACACCAATGTCTCCCAAAGATATGTGGTCGGAAATCAGCGGCACAGAAAACCAAAAACTTGACCGAGTCGCAGAATTGTTTGGAACAGTCATTACTTTGACTAAAAGCAATAATTGTTCACTCGACGAAGTGCGCAGTAGAAATCATAGTCTTAGGAATTTCCCTAGTATTGATGCTGTTATAGATTTAATTGAGCCGATCTATAACAATTATCAAACCATGCTTCAGGCCCGCAACGAAATTGATTTTAATGATATGATCAATTTGGCTTCTGACTATGTTCAGCGAGGGCAATTTATCCACTCATACAATTATGTTATCGTCGATGAATATCAGGATATTTCTCAGGCTCGCTATCGTCTGCTTGCTGAAATGCGCCAGCAAAAAGATTACCACCTGTTCTGCGTGGGCGATGACTGGCAAAGCATTTACCGGTTTAGTGGCAGTGATATTGGATTTATTCTCCATTTTGAAAAATATTGGGGTGCTTCGGAAATAAGTCGTATCGAAACAACCTACCGTTTCCCTCAAAGTTTGATCTCTGTTAGCAGTAGTTTCATTATGAAGAACCCCGAGCAAAAAAGGAAGCGATTAAAAAGTGCCGTAGCGGATCACAGTTTCTCAATGGAGAAAATCACGGGATATACAGATGCGTATTCTGTTGAGTTCCTTGCTGAAAGGCTCAAAGAATTGCCAAAGGGAAGTTCAGTATTATTCCTTGGGAGATACCGATTTGATATAAAAATTCTGGATGGGCAGCGCCAGTTTTCATATCAGTATAGCACTGCGCTTGGGAGAACAGAAGTTACTTTTGCTAGACGCCCTGACTTGCAAATTTCTTTCATGACAATACATAGCTCAAAGGGGCTACAAGCTGATTATGTGTTCTTACTGAATAATAAGGCACACGGCATGGGCTTCCCAAGCCAAATTGCTGATGCTCCTATTTTGCAGCTTCTTCTTGATAACTGTGATCATTATCCGTTTGCAGAAGAACGCCGGCTGTTCTATGTTGCGATAACGAGAGCAAAAAAGAAGGTCTGGCTTGTCACACTCAAAGGGAACGAGTCGGTTTTCATAAAAGAAGTTGATGAAGTTCATGGAGATGATATGCGCAAAGAACAATATACTTGCCCTTTGTGCGGCGGTCGCCTTGTTCGCAGAAGCGGTCCCTATGGTGACTTTTTCGGATGTTCAAATTATAAAACTAAGGGATGTCGCTATATAAGAAATATTAGCAAGCGTAAGGCTCAAAAAGCAGACAAGTAGTCCCTTGGTAACAAGGGCGCACTTCTATACAGAGGCAAGCCCTGTATCGTGCGCTCTGCGAGGCGAACAGCCCGGACAGCAAATGTCCGGGCTGTTTTGCGTCACTTCGTTCCGAACAAGGGGCTGCACCCCTTGCGCCGCTATGCGGCTATCCCTGCGCACTTTGTGGGCGGTGCAATTTGCTGACGCAAACAGCACCGCCCGCAAAGTTTTGAATATGTTCCCCAGACCGTTTATCGTTTTTCGGTAGGCGGTCTTTTTGTTTTTACACACCAATTTTTTAGGAGGTCGTGCACCATGCCCAAACAGAAAATCATCTCGGAGCTGGACACTGAAATTTCCGCCAAGGAACGACAGCTTGCCCAGCTCCAACACAGACAGCAGCAACTTGAAAACCGCCGCAGCTACTACGAAAAAGGCGACCGCCGCAAGCGGGCACACCGCCTCATCACTCGCGGCGCGGCCATCGAAAGCGTAGAGCCGCTGGTAAAGGTTTTGACTGAAACCGAGTTTTACACCTTTGCGGAAAAGGCTCTCTCGTTGCCGGAAGTCAAGAGTTTGCTCATGTCCGCCGTCAGCGCCCACAACGCCGCCGAGCAGAAAGGGAAGGGATAATCGATCGCGCTATATCATTTTCACGTGACACAGATCAAACGCAGCGCCGGGCAGTCAGTTGTGGCGTCCGCCGCCTACCGTTCCGGCGAGAAGCTGCACAGTGAATATTACGGCGAGGACAGCGACTACACCCGCAAGGGCGGCGTGGTCTGTTCTGAAATCCTGCTGCCGCCCCACGCCCCGCAAGAATATGCAGACCGGGAAACCCTCTGGAACGCCGTAGAGAAGGCCGAGCACGGGAAGAAAGCCCAGCTTGCATACAGTTTTGACATTGCCTTGCAGAATGAATTCTCCACGCAGGAGAACATTGCCCTTGCAAGGCAGTTTTTATTGGATCAGTTTGTGAGCCGGGGCATGGTGGTGGATTTCGCCGTACACCAGCCAGACAGAGATGACGGCGGCATCCAGAACCCGCACTTCCATGTGCTGTGCCCCATCCGGCCCATCTTGCCGGACGGCCGGTGGGGCAGCAAGCAGCGCCGGGAATATGTGCTGGACGAACACGGCGAGCGCATCCGGGACGAGGCTGGAGATTATGTGTTCAACGCTGTGCCCACCACCGACTGGGGCAGCCCCGACACCTTGGAACATTGGCGGCAGGCATGGGCGGAGCTGTGCAACGCCAAATTCGCGGAGAAAGGTTTGGATTGCCGCATCGACCATCGCAGCTATGAGCGTCAGGGTGTGGAGCAGTTACCCACCGTCCACGAAGGCCCTACCGTCAAGGCGATGGAGCAAAAGGGTATCCGTACCGACAAAGGCGACCTCAACCGCTGGATTAGGAAAACTAACGCCATGCTGCGGGAGGCAAAGCAAAAAATCGCATCCCTGATCGGCTGGCTGAAAGATGTCAAAGCCGAGCTTTCCGTGCCCCAGCCGCCTACGCTGGTGGAACTGCTGTCCGCCTACTATGACACCCGCAATAAGGGTGCATACAGCGGCAAAGCCAAGCTCGGAAATCTGAAAAAGTTTTCGGAAACCGTCAGCTATCTGGAATCCAAGCAGCTCCGCACCACCGAGGATTTGGACGCGCTGCTGAACGCTATGCAGGAACAGATTAACTCTCTGAAAGAATCCGCATCCGGGAAACAGACCCGTATCAAGAAGCTGGACGAGCTGCTCCGCATGGCGGACTATTACCAGCAGGGCAAACCCGTTGCCGACAAGCTGAAAACCATCCGTTTTGATACCTTCCGCCAGAAATACAAGGCCGAACATGAGAATGTGCTGCGGACATTTTACATGGCCGATCGCAAGCTGAAAAATCAGTGGGTAGACGGGAAACTCCCCGTCTATGCGTGGCGGAAGGAGAAATCCAAGCTGGAAACCGAATATCAGGCGTTGCAGCAAAAGATTACGCCGCTGTACGCCGACACAAAAAAGCTCTGGGCCATCCATTACAGCATCTATCAGGTGCAGCATGAGCAGGAGCGCCAGAACGCCATTACACAGCAGAAAAAACACGAAATCGAACACTAAACCTTACACATTTTCAGGAGGCAGTTATGGACAGCAAATTGAAAATCCCACCCGAAATCATAGACGGCCTGGACACACCCGAAGAATATCATTTTTCCAATCCCGGCCCCACCGACCCACCGAAGCGCAATTTCTGGATCGATGAATGCGGGCATATCCGTGTCAAAAATCTCTCGGCATTTTGGTTGCCGGAATTCACCTTGCAGAAGGAGATCGGCGGCACGGTTTACACCGTCACTGGCAGCTATGACGGCACGGAGCCACTGAACCGGAAGATGGAGCGCATCATGGCCGAAAAGTTTACAGAAAAGACGGAGGATAGCGAATGACAAACACCCGAAATCTTGGTACAATAGAAACAGCCAATCCTGTACTGGCAGTTGCCCCATTGAAGGAGGACGCAGAAATGCAGCGGGCAACTGAAAAAATTACGGCTCTCTATTGCCGTCTATCCGTGGAAGATATGAAGGATGACAAGAACGGCGGCAAGGGGGATGTATCGAATTCCATCCAGAATCAAAAAATGATCCTGCTCCAGTACGCAAAAGAGCATCGTTTCCCCAACCCGACTTTCTTTGTGGACGATGGGTACAGCGGCACCAACTACGACCGCCCCGGCTTTCAGGCCATGCTGTCCGAAATTGAGGCTGGGAATGTGGCCGTCTGCTGCACCAAAGACCTATCCAGACTGGGTAGAAATTCATCGCTGACTGGGTTGTATATCAACTTCACGTTTCCGAAGTATGGAGTACGGTATATTGCCATCAACGACCACTTTGACACCATCGACCCCAACAGCACCGACAACGATGTGGCAGGTATAAAGAACTGGTTCAACGAGTTTTTTGCGAAGGATACCAGCCGCAAAATCCGGGCGGTACAGAAAGCAAAAGGCGAGCGCGGCGTACCGCTGACCACCAATGTCCCGTTTGGGTATCTCAAAGACCCGAACGACAAGACAAAGTGGATTGTGGATGAGGCGGCAGCTCAGGTGGTCAAGCGTATTTTCCACCTTTGCATGGAAGGGCGCGGGCCGATGCAGATCGCCAAGCTCTTGCAGGAGGAAAAGGTTCTCAACCCCACCGCCTACAAGCGCAGGGTGGGCATCAAGACCCCCAGCCCGGAGACTTCCGATCCCTATCACTGGAACACCAACACCGTTGTCCACATTTTAGAGCGCCGGGAATATACCGGCTGTACGGTCAACTTCAAGACCTACACCAACTCCATCTGGGATAAGAAGCAGCGGGACACGCCCCTTGAAAAACAGGCGGTATTCTACAACACCCATCCGGCGATCATTGAGCAGGAAATCTTTGATAAGGTTCAGGAAATCCGCCAGCAGCGCCACCGCCGGACGAAAACCGGCAAGAGCAGCCTGTTTTCCGGCATGGTCTACTGTGCCGACTGCGGCGCAAAGATGCGGTACTGCACCACCAACTACTTTGAGAAGCGGCAGGATCACTTTGTCTGCGCCAACTACCGCAGCAACACGGGAAGCTGTTCGGCGCACTTCATCCGGGCGGTTGTGCTGGAAGATTTGGTCTGGATGCACATGAAAACGGTCATCTTCTATGTGACCCGGTATGAGAAGCATTTCCGGGCCGCAATGGAACACCGGCTTCGGCTGTCCAGCGAGGAAAAAATCTGCGCCAGCATCAAGCGTCTGGAACAGGCGCAGCGGCGTATGGGCGAGCTTGACCGGCTGTTCATCCGCATCTATGAGGACAATGTAGCCGGGAAGATTACGGATGAGCGGTTTTCCATGATGAGCCAGTCTTATGAGGACGAGCAGGCACAGCTCAAGGTGGTAATCCAGACCTTACAGCAGGACATTGAAGTACAGGAACGACAGATTGAAAACTTGGATCAGTTCATCCAGCGGGTACACAAGTACACGGATTTACAGGAATTGACCCCTTACGCTCTGCGGGAGCTTGTAAAGGCGATCTACATCGAAGCGCCGGACAAGAGCAGCGGCAAACGGCGACAGAACATCCGTATCTCCTATGACCTTGTGGGCTTTATTCCCGTGGACGAGCTGATAAAACAGGAAACGGCATGACCGAAGCCATGCCGTTCCTGCGAAAACTAATTTTGCTTTCTTATGACCCCCGACCATGCGGGCAGGGGGATTTTCGATTTTGTCAGGGCAGCGGCAGCTCCTCGCCGTTGAGGGTGACCTTTGCCACCTTTTCCAGGTCGATGACCTGATCGAAGATGCTGCGGCAGACGACGGTGTCGTCGCCGGTGCTGACGCTGGCGCTGCTGCTGGACACCTCGGTGCCGTCGGTCAGGATGACCCGCAGGTCGGCGGCTTCGCTGTCGGCGGTCATCTCGCCGGTGCCGAAGGCGGTGACGGAAATGGGCGACACCTGCACTTCGTCAAGCGTCCAGGGGTTCATGTCCTTGCCGCAGGGGATGACCAGCGATTCGCTGGCTTCCTCCAGCCGGAAGGTGGTGGCCCAATCGCCGTCGATGAGCCAGTCGTAAGTCATGGTCTCCATCCGGACGGTCAGCTCGCTCTGGTCGGCGCCCTCCGGCGGGATGAGCACATACTCCACCAGATCGTTGTAGCTCTGGAAGGTGCCCATCTTGTGTTCTTCGCCCAGGTCCAGTTCCAGCTCGGTGCAGGGCACCCGCTCGCCCCCGGCGTTCCACAGCGAGAAGGACAGGCGGTTCACCCGGCCCATGCCGCCCAGGTTGTTCACCTGGATGTGCAGCTGGCCGTCCACCACGCCGGCGGCGTTCACGTTGGCCCAGTCCACGCCGGGCAGGGCCAGCGGCTGCTCCCAGCCGGCGAGCACGGGGATCTTGCCCTCGTCCAGCAGCTTGGTGTAGCACTCCATGGCCGGGCCGGTGGCGCCCCAGGAGTCGATCTGCTGGTTGTACTGCACCGGGATGTGGCCGGTGAGGCTGCGGACTTCCTCCATGGTGTAGCCCAGGTCCACCGGGTCGTTGAAGGACAGCCCGGAGGTGATGCTGGTGGCGCCCACGGTGATCTTTTTGCCCGCCAGCTGCTGGCTGGCGTTGGCGGTGAGCCGCAGGATGGCGGTGCCGGTGGCCTCGTCATAGTCCACCGTTTCCACGTTGGTGAACATGGTGCCGGTGACCTGCGGGGTGTAAAGCTCGGCGTCCGGGCCGATGCGTCCCTGGCCGGTGGTGTCCTGCAGGCCGATGTAGACCGCTGCCACCTGGCCGTCGCTCATGGCGGCCAGCACTTCCATGCGGATGCCCGCGTCCTCGCTGACCTGATTGATGGGCTGAAGCATCTGCAGCGTCTCCTCGCCCAGAACGGCCAGTTTCTGCTGCAGTTCGGGGGCCGCGGCCAGCACGCCGCCGCCCAGGCACAGAACGAGGGCAAAGGCCGCCGCCAGTGCCAGCACGCGCTTCATCGGGCGCAGGCGCCTTGCCGGCGGCGCCACGGCCACGGTGGGCCGGCACTGGGCCAGGATAGCCTGCTTTTGAGCAGCGTCCATCTGGACGCTGCTCAGGCCGCTGTCGACAGCGGCCCGGACCGTTTCGTCACAGATCTTCATTTGGCCCTCCCTCCAATCTTTTTTTCAATGCCTCGCGGGCGCGGCGCAGCCGGATGCTCACCGTGGACTGGGGCGCGCCCAGCACCGCGGCGATCTCGTTGACCTTCAGCTGCTGGTAATAGTGCAGCAGAATGACCTCTTTGTATTTGGGTTTCAGGGCCATGATCTCCTGGAACAGGCGGCCCTGCCCGTCCTTGGGGGTCTCCGTGCCGGGCAGCTCGGGATACTGCTCCACCAGATTGACCTTGCACTTCCAGGCGCTGCGCAGATAATCCTTGCAGACGTTCACCGTGATGCGCATGACCCAGGCCTTTTCCGCCGATGGGTTTTCGATGGGCCGCCAGGCGCGGTAGATCTTGATGAAAGCATCCTGCACGGCGTCCTGGGCCAGGTGCACATCGCCCAGATACATGCAGCACATGCGCAGCATGCCGGTGCCGTACACATCCACCAGCCGTTCCATCTCGGTGCTTTCGCACACCGGCTGCTCCACCATTCCCTCACGCTCCTCTGCGGCGGCCCGCCGCGAGAGGCTTTCACCCCTCAAACGGACCGACCCCCTGAAAATATTTCAACTTTGCGCCGCCAATGTCAGTTTTTCGTAAACTTTTGGTTACAATTCGGAGACAACTCCGTTACGCCGCTTTCAGACCAGTTCCAGCCGGTCCTCTTTCGCGTCCAGCGTGACGGCTCCGGAGAGAGTGCCCGCCACGAACCGCTCGGCCAGGGGGTCCTCCACCCGCTTGCGGATGGTGCGCCGCAGGTCCCGCGCGCCGAACTTGGAGCCCGCCTCTTTCACCAGCACCCTGCAGGCCGCGGGGGTGTAGGTGAAGGTGACGCCCTTTTCCGCAAGGGACTGGACATACTCGTCCAGCACCAGGGCGGCGATGCGCTCCAGGCTCTCTTCCCCGAGGGGCTTGAAGGCGATGACCTCGTCCACGCGGCCCAAAAACTCCGGCCGCAAAAATTCGCCCAGGGCCTTCATGGCCTTGTTGGCGCTGATCTGCTCGGCCGTTTTGGCAAAGCCGGTCTCGCCGGTCTTTTCGGTGCTGCCGGCGTTGCTGGTCATGCAGATGACGGTGTTCTCAAAGTTCACCGTGCGGCCCTGGCTGTCGGTGATGCGGCCCTCGTCCAGGATCTGAAGGAGGATGTTCATCACGTCCGGGTGGGCCTTTTCGATCTCGTCGAACAGCACCACGCTGTAGGGCCGGCGGCGCACCTGCTCGGTGAGCTGGCCCGCCTCGTCATGGCCCACATAGCCCGGAGGGGCGCCGATGAGCCGGCTGACGGTGTGCTTTTCCATATACTCGCTCATGTCGATGCGGATGAGCGGGTCGGGGGTGTCGAACAGCTGGTTCGCCAGCTGGCGCACCAGCTCGGTCTTGCCCACGCCGGTGGGGCCCACAAAGATGAAGCTGGCGGGCCGCCGCTTGCCGGAAAGGTCGGCCCGGGCGCGCTTCATGGCGCGGGCCACCGCCTCCACGGCCTCGTCCTGGCCGATGATGCGCTTTTTCAGCTCGCTTTCCAGGTTCAAAAGCTTTGCGAACTCGCTCTGCTCCACCTTCATGGCGGGGATGCCGGTCCACAGCTCCACCACCTTGGCCACGTCCTGCATCTCCACCTTGATGCCGCCCGCCTTCAGCTGAAGCTCGGGCAGCTTTTCCCGCAGCTGGGCCATCTCGGTCTTGATCTGGGCAAGGCGCTCGTAGTCCGGGCCGTTCTCCGCCTGCTCCTGGGCCAGCTCCTCCGCTTCCAGCGCGGCCAGGGACTTCTGGGTCTCGGCCAGCTCGCTGATCTCGGGGTGGCGCAGGTTGCAGCAGGCGCAGGCCTCGTCCAAAAGGTCGATGGCCTTGTCCGGCAAAAAGCGGTCGGAGATGTACCGCTCGGAGAGGTTCACCGCCGCGGACACGATCTGGGAGGTGACCTCCACGCCGTGGTGGGCCTCGTAATACTTCTTGATGCCGTTCAGCACATTGATGGCGTCGGCGATGCTGGGCTCGCCCACCTTCACGGGCTGGAAGCGGCGCTCCAGGGCCTGGTCCTTCTCGATGAACTTGCGGTACTCGGTGAAGGTGGTGGCGCCGATGACCTGGATCTCGCCGCGGGACAAAGCGGGCTTCAGGATGTTGCCCGCGTTCATGGCGCCCTCGCTGTCGCCCGCGCCGGTGATGCTGTGGATCTCGTCGATGAACAAAATGACGTTGCCCAGGCGCTTGACCTCGTCGATGAGGCCCTTCACCCGCTGCTCGAACTGGCCGCGGAACTGGGTGCCGGCCACCAGGGCGGTGAGGTCCAGCCGGTAAAGCTTTTTGCCCTTGAGGCAGGCGGGCACCTGGCCCCGGGCGATGCGCTGGGCGATGCCCTCGGCGATGGCGGTCTTGCCCACGCCGGCCTCGCCGATGAGGCAGGGGTTGTTCTTCTGGCGGCGGGCCAAAATCTGGATGGTGCGGTAAATTTCCTGGTCGCGGCCCACGATCTCGTCCAGCTTGCCGGCGGCGGCCCGGGCGGTGAGGTTCTCGCAGTATTTATCCAGGAATTTCAGCTTGCCGGGGCCCTTTTCCTTCTCCTTTTTCTTGTCGCCCTTGGCGCCGAAGCCGAAGGGGAAAGTGGCGGAGCCGCCGGGGGTGAACTCCTCGTCCGAGTTGTTTTCCTTGCCGTCGCCCTCTTCCTCGCCCATGGGGGCAAAGGGGAACATGCCGGACATGCCGTTCTCCCCCGCTTCCTCCATGAAGCTGTTCATGCGCTCCTCCATGGCCTCCAGGTCCTCGTCGCGCATGCCGAACTGTTTCATCAAATCGTCCACCGGCTTGATGCCCAGCGCCCGGGCGCAGGTCAGGCAGTAGCCCTCCTGCTTGGGCTGGCCGTTCTCCATGCGCTGGATGAACACCACGGCGGTGCGTTTTTTGCATTTGACACAAAGCATAGGTCTCTCTCCCTCTCTGCCTTTTTCCAAGGCCCCGAGTCACGGGGCCCGCGGCCCCTTAATAAAACGGATTGAAGCGTCCGAACAGGCTGTAGGTGATGCTGCCGGCCAGCGCCTGGTCGTTGAGAAATTCGATGGAGCCGCCGGTGATGACGATGACCGCCCACACGGCGCACAGCACCAGATACAGGTCCACCACGCCGGCCAGCAGGCCCATCAAAAAGCCGAAGAAGCGGTTCACCGAGCCCATCACCGGGATGCGGTTCACGTTGGTGAGCACCGCCACCAGCAGCCCCACCAGCAGCCTGCACAGGGCAAAGGCCACAAAGAACAGCACGATGGCGATGATGGGGGTGAGCAGCGGGGCGATGACCTCGTCCACCAGCTTGACCGCCATGTCCGGCGCGCCGCTGTCCAGCAGGCCGGCGGCGGAGGCGGTGAGGCTCTCCTTGATGCTCTCGGGCAGAAAGCCCGCGTACTTTTCGATGGTGGACTGGATGTTCACCGTGCCCTCGGCGGTGAGGGTGTTCTGGATGCTGGTCACAAAGCCGTTCTGGAAAAACCTTTCGAACAGCAGGGGCGAGGCCTGATGGCTGAGCACCAGCGCCCCGATGAGGCTGGCCAGATTGCCCACGAACTGCACCAGACCGGCGGCAAAGCCGCGGCGGGCATAGGCGAAGGCCACCACCAGCAGCAGGGCCAGCATCACAAGGTCGAACACGATGGCCGCGTTCATCCGATCACTCCTTTTTGCGTTTGGATTTTTTGCCGGGGCGCTCAGGCGGTCTGCCCGTCGTCCGGCTGGGTGAGCAGGTCGGCCTGCCCGCCGGTGACCACCACCAGCTGCTTTGCGTCCAGCACGGCCAGGGGCCGCGTTTCGGTGGGCGCTTCCCACAGGGCCTCTCCGGCCAGACTGTAGGCGGCAACGCTCTCCTGTCTTAAAACGTATGCGGCGGTGCGGGTGCACACCACTCCCTCGGCGGGGGCGGGCACACTGGCCTCGCCCAGCACCTGCATCTCCGGGTCCAGGATCACCAGCCGGGCGGGGGAATCGCTGGCGTCGGGGCTGAACAGCAAAGCACAGTTCTGGCCGGACACCGAGGCCGCGCCCAGGCTCTCGCCCTCAAAGCTGTACACCGCCGTCTGCTCGCCGGTGGCCGCGTCGTAGACGATGGCCGTGCGGTCATAGATGGCCAGCATCCGGTCGTTGGACAGCCAGTGCAGCTGCAGCGGCTGGCCGGTGGCGGTGGCCGAGGCGGTGACCTCGTCGCTGCGGATGTCCAGGAAATAGAGGTTTGTCTGCAAGCTGCCCCCCTGGGCCACAAGGCAGGCAACGGCAAGGCGCTTGTTGTCCCGCGCAAAGGCCACCCGCACCGGGGTGCCCTCGGTGTCGGTGGGGTTCCAGCCGTAGCGGAACTCCATGGAGGAGTCCCACACGGTGAGCTCGGCGGCAAAGCGGTCGGACTGGGTCACCACCGCCACGCTGCCGCCGGTGCTCATTTCGGCCAGCAGGATGGGCTGCTCAAAGGTGCGCTTGTAGAGGGTGTCGGTGCGGCCCTCCACCCGCAGCTCGTAGCCGGAGCGGCCGTAGAGGCAAAAGCGGGTGTTGCCCGCGCTGATGACCGGGCGGGCGTAGCCGTGCTGGATGGTGCGCAGCTCGGTGCCGCCGCCGGACCAGACGCCCACGTCCTGCTGCCCCAGCAGCACAAAGCCGCCGGAGAGGGGCTCGGCCTGCAGTATCTCGGGGATGCCGGTCTTGACCGGCCAGCCCGCCCCGGGCGACAGGGCGATGCGCACCGAGTCGAAGGTCTCCCGGGCGGCCAGGGCCAGCTGACTGTAAGCCCCGGTGAAGTAGAGGGCCACCAGCCCCGCCGCCGCCAGCACAAGCACAAGCCTGCGCAGCCGCCGCAGCGCCCGCCGCCGGCGCACCTCCTGCAAACGGGTCACGTTGGACCCACTGTGTCCTTCGCTCACGGCGGCGCCTCCTTTCAGGGAAAAATCAGAGGCCCAGGGCCTCGGGGGGATAGTCCACCTGTTTCAAAAACAGCCCCTTTGCCGGCAGGGTGGGCCCGGCAAGGCTGCGGTCGCGCCCGGCCAGGATGGCGGGCACGGCGTCGGGGTCAAGGGCGCCCCGGCCGGCCTCCACCAGGGTGCCGGCCAGGATGCGCACCATATTGTAAAGGTAGCCGTCAGCGGTGACGGTGACGGTGACAAGGGGCCCCTGCCGCTCCACCTTGCAGGCGGAGATGGTGCGCACGGTGTCGCCCTTGGCCGCCACCGAGCTGCCCGCCGAGCAGAGGCTGAGAAAATCGTGTTTGCCCACGAACTTCGCCGCCGCCTTGTCCATGGCCTCCGCGTTTAGCGGGGCGCTGATGCGGTGGTGGTAGGCCGCCTCGAAGGGGCTTTCCACCGGGCTGTTCCAGATGCGGTAAACGTAGGTCTTGGTGTGGGCGGAATAGCGGGCGTGAAACTCCTGGGGCACCTCGCGCGCGGCGTTCACCCGCACCGTGTCGGGCAGGTGGCGGTTGAGGGCCAGGGGCAGCTTTTCCACCGGGATGGAGGTTTCGGCCCAGAAGTTCAGCGCGTAGTGCAAGGCGTGCACCCCCGCGTCGGTGCGGCCGCAGCCCTTCACGTCGGGCCGGGCCCCAAAGAGGGCCTCCAGGGCGTTCTGCACGGTCTCGCAGACGGAAACGCCGTTCTTCTGCACCTGAAAGCCGCAGAAGTTCGTGCCGTCATAGCTCAGGTCCAGCAGGATGTTCATCTCACAAGACCCCCGGCATCAGAAAGCGGGTGGCCCAAAGCGCCGCGAAGGCCAGGGTGCAGAGCACCAGCGCCTCCCAGTCCAGCGCGCCGAAGCGGAGGACTTTCAGCCGGGTGCGGCCCTCGCCGCCCCGGTAGCAGCGGCACTCCATGGCCATGGCCAGTTCGTCCGCCCGTCGGAAAGCCGAAATGAACAGCGGGATGAGGATGGGGACCATGGCCTTTACCCGGTCGGAGAGGGAGCCGCTGTCCAGCATGGCGCCCCGGGCCTTCTGGGCGTTCATGATCTTATCCGTCTCCTCGATGAGGGTGGGGATGAAGCGCAGGGCGATGGTCATCATCATGGCCAGCTCGTGCACCGGCATGTGAAGCTTCGCGAAGGGACGCAGCAGCCGCTCGATGGCGTCGGTGAGGACGATGGGGCTGGTGGTGTAGGTCAGAAGGCTGGTGCCCGCGATGAGGGCCACGATGCGCACCGCCATGAAGATGGCGTAGGCCACGCCTTCCTTATAAATGCGGAAGACCCAGAAGGAGACCAGCGGTTCCCCTTCGCCGCCCATGAAGAAGAGGTTCAGCACCGCCGTGAACACCACGATGGGCATGATGGGCTTGAGGCTCTTGAGGATGAGTTTCAGGGGAATGCGGGCCATGAGATACAGCCCCGCCAGCAGCAGGATGCTCAGCGCAAGGCCCAGGAAGTTGGTCACCGTGAACAGGATGACGATGTAGGCGATGACCAGCAGGATTTTCAGCCGGGGGTCGCACCGGTGCACCGGGGAGTTGCCGGGGAAGTGCTGGCCGATGGTGATGTCTTTCAGCACGTCGCCTCACCTCCCCCGTTCTTCTTCGCCAGGGCCGCCTGGATGGTCTTGACCGCATAGGGCACGGTGTACACGTCCTGGGGCAGGTCCAGCCCCATGGCCCGCAGCCGCAGGAACACCTTGGTCACCTGGGGCACCGAGAGGCCCAGCTCCAGCAGTTCGTCCGCACGGGCAAAGACGTGCTCTACCGTGTCGTACATGGCGATGCGGCGCTGGTCCATCACCAGCACCTTGTCGGCGTATTTGGCGATGTCCTCCATGGAGTGGCTCACCAGAATGACGGTGGTGCCGGTCTCCTTGTGGAAGCGCTTGACCTGGGAGAGGATCATCTCCCGGCCCTCCGGGTCCAGGCCCGCGGCGGGCTCGTCCAGCACCAGGATCTTCGGCTCCATGGCCATCACGCCGGCGATGGCCACCCGACGCTTCTGCCCGCCGGAAAGCTCGAAGGGGCTGCGCTGGAGATATTCGTCCTTCAGGCCCACGAACCGGGCGGCGCTCTTCACCCGCCGGTCGATCTCGGCCTCGTCCAGGCCCATGTTTTTGGGGCCGAAGGCGATGTCCTTATACACCGTCTCCTCGAACAGCTGGTACTCGGGGTACTGGAACACCAGCCCCACCATGAAGCGGAACTTGCGGATGTCCGCCGGTTTTGCCCAGATGTCCTGCCCGTCCACCAGCACCTGGCCCTCGGTGGGCTTCAGGATGCCGTTGAAGTGGGTGATGAGGGTGCTTTTGCCCGACCCCGTGGAGCCGATGATGCCCACGAAGTCGCCCTCTTCCACGGCAAAGTCCACCTTGTCCAGCGCCACGGTGGCGTCGGGCATGCCGGCGTTGTAGATGTGGGTCAAGCCCTTTGTTTCGATGATGGCTGCCATAGGCCGCCTTTCCCTCCCTCTTGCGGGGCCTTTGCCCCGAAACCGCCGCGCTTACTTCAAAAGCTCATAGAGCGCGGCGGCGCATTCTTCCTCGTTGATGATGTCGGTGGGGATGTCCACCCCGGCCTCTGCCAACCGGCAGCACAGCTCGGTGACCTGGGGCACGTCCAGCCGCAGCCGGTGCAGCTCGTCCACCTGGCTGAACACCTGGCGGGGGGTGCCCTCCATGACCACCTTGCCCTCGCTCATCACCACCACCCGGTCGGCCTGGGCGGCCTCGTCCATGTAGTGGGTGATGGACACCACGGTGATGCCGTAGTCCCGGTTGAGGTGGCGGATGGTCTCCATCACCTTTTCCCGGCCCCGGGGGTCCAGCATGGCGGTGGATTCATCCAGCACAAGGCAGTCCGGCCGCATGGCGATGACGCCGGCGATGGCCACCCGCTGCTTCTGGCCGCCCGACAGCTTGTGGGGCGCTTTTTCCCGGTGCTTGTAGATGCCCGCCATCTTCATTGCGTCGTCGATGCGCGCGCGTATCTCGGCGGGGGGCACGCCCAGGTTTTCCAGGGCGAAGGCCACGTCCTCTTCCACCACGGTGGCGACGATCTGGTTGTCCGGGTTCTGGAACACCATGCCCACCTTCTGGCGGATGTCATAGAGATGTTCCTCGTCGGCGGTGTTCATGCCCTCCACCAGCACGGTGCCGGCCTCGGGCAGCAGGATGGCGTTGAAGTGCTTGGCCAGGGTGCTTTTGCCGCAGCCATTGGCCCCCAGCACCGCCACGAACTCGCCCTTGTCCACCGACACAGAGGCGCCGTCCACGGCCCAGGGGCTTTCCGGCGTATAGCGAAAGCGGATGCCCTCGGCGTTTATCATGTGTTCCATGTTCATTCCTCCCCCGTCTGCGCTTCCTGCGCCAAGGGTTTGAGAACGATGGGCGCGTTCATCGAGCTCTTTTTCTCCCCCGCCTGCACGCCGTCTGCCAGCCAGAAGGCGGTGGCGCCGCAGGGCACCACGCCGCCGGTGCTGGACACCGGCAGGCCGATCTCGTCACAGCTGGTCGTGCCGCCCTTTTCCGGGCACAGAAGGGTCTTCAGGATGTACTCCATCACCGCCGGCGACAGACCGGTGGTGTAGCTGTTCACCGCCACGAACAGGGGCTCGTCGCTGAGCACCTGGGTGCACTGCTCGATGAGGTCATAGATGCAGTTTTCCAGCTTCCACACCTCGCCCCCCGGGCCGCGGCCGTAGCTGGGCGGGTCCATGATGATGGCGTCGTAGCGGCTGCCCCGGCGGGCCTCCCGGGCCACGAACTTGGTGCAGTCGTCCACGATCCAGCGGATGGGCTTGTCCGCCAGGCGGCTTTCGGCGGCGTTCTCCCGCGCCCAGGCCACGATGCCCTTGGAGGCGTCCACGTGGCAGACGCTGGCCCCCGCGGCGGCGCAGGCCAGGGTGGCCCCGCCGGTGTAGCCGAAGAGGTTCAGCACCCGGATGGGCCGGCCGGCGGCGGCGATGGCCTTCTGATAAAAGGCCCAGTTCACCGCCTGCTCGGGGAACACGCCGGTGTGTTTGAAGCCGGTGGGGCTGACCACCAGCCGCAGGCCCTGCCAGCCGATCTGCCATTTTTCGGGCAGACGGCGGCGGTATTCCCACTGGCCGCCGCCCTTGTCGCTGCGGTGATACACCGCGTCCGCCTTGGCCCACAGGGGGCTGGTGCGCTCATTTCTCCACACCACCTGCGGGTCCGGGCGGACCAGCAGCGCGTCGCCCCACCGCTCCAGCCGGCTGCCGCCGGTGGCGTCGATGAGTTCATAATCCTGCCAGGAACTGGCGGCTCGCATAGGCACTTCTCCTTTTTCTCTGCCATGGCCCTGGGGTCATGGATTCTATATTGTACCCTGTAATTGTGAATATTTCTTGTTGGTTTGCGCGGCGGCGCGGTCAGAACATGCTCTGCTGGCCGCTCTCCTCCGCAAGGTTCGGGGCGCGCATGCCCAGATGCTCATAGGCCAGCCGGGTGACGCACCGGCCCCGGGGGGTGCGGGTGAGGAAGCCCATCTGCATCAGATAGGGCTCGCACACGTCCTCCAGCGTCACTGCCTCTTCGCCCAGGGCGGCGGCCAGGGTGTCCAGACCCACCGGCCCGCCGCCGTACAGCTCGATGATGGCCCGCAACAGGCTGCGGTCCAGCTCGTCCAGGCCCAGCGCGTCGATGTCCATGCGCTTTAAGGCCAGCCGGGCGGCGTCGCCGTCCACCGTGCCGTCCCCCAGCACCACCGCGAAGTCCCGCACCCGCTTGAGCAGGCGGTTGGCCACGCGGGGGGTGCCCCGGCTGCACTTTGCCAGTTCGAGAGCCCCCTCCTCGGTGCAGGGCTGGCCCAGGATGCCGGCGCTGCGCCGGATGATGCGGGCCAGCTCGTCGGGGCTGTAAAGCTCCAGTTTCAGCAGCACGCCGAAGCGGTCGCGCAGCGGGCCGGTGAGCTGGCCGGCCCGGGTGGTGGCGCCGATGAGGGTGAACCGGGGCAGGTTGATGCGGATGGACTGGGCGCTGGGGCCCTTGCCGATCATGATGTCCAGGGCGTAGTCCTCCAGGGCGGGATAGAGCACCTCCTCCACCTGGCGGGAGAGGCGGTGGATCTCGTCGATGAAGAGCACGTCGCCCTCCTGGAGGTTGGTGAGCAGGGCGGCCAGGTCGCCGGGCTTTTCGATGGCCGGGCCGCTGGTGATGCGGATCTGCACCCCCATCTCCTGGGCCACGATGCCCGCCAGGGTGGTCTTGCCCAGGCCCGGAGGGCCGTAGAGCAGGATGTGGTCCATGGGCTCGCCCCGGCGCTTGGCCGCTTCCAGATAGATGCGCAGGTTCTCCTTGACCTTCTCCTGGCCCACATACTCTTCCAGCGTGCGGGGGCGGAGGTTCATCTCCTCCGTCTCGCCCCGGTTCACTTCGGGGCTGACCAGACGGTCGTTGCGGTCAAAATCTTCCACGGTTTACCTCCTTGCCATGCCGCGCAGCGCCAGCTTGATGAGTTCTTCCACCGGCAGGGTGTCGTCCAGCTTGGTCAGCGCTGCCGCCGCCTCGCCGGAGGTGTAGCCCAGGCTGGTGAGGGCCGCGGCCGCCTGGGCCAGATTGCTGCCCGCGGCGGGGGCCGCCGGGCCCAGGTCGGAGAGGGAAAGCCCCTCTGCCAGGCCCTTGCCCACCTTGTCCTTCAGTTCCAGGGTGATGCGCTGGGCAAGCTTCGGGCCCACGCCGCTGGCGGCGGTGAAGGCCTTGTGGTCCCCCGCCGAGGCGGCCAGCGCGATGCGCTGGGGGCTGAGCACGCTCAAAATCGCCAGCCCCACCTTGGGGCCCACGCCGCTCACGGCGGTGAGCATCTTGAAGCAGGCCTGCTGCTCCTCGTCGGCAAAACCGAAGAGGGACACGTCGCTCTCGGTGACGTTCATGCAGGTGTAGAGGGTGGCCTCCTGGCCCACGGCGGGCAGCGCGCCCGCCACGCTGGAGGGCACCTGCACCTGATAGCCCACCCCGGCGCAGCTGATGACCACCTGGTCCAGGCTCTTTTTCAGAATTTTTCCGTTCAGGCAATAGATCACGGCGAAAGGCCTCCTTTGTCAGCGCAAGGGCATGTTCTGCAGCCGGCTGCGGCTGCAATGGCAGTGGGCGATGGCCATGGCCAGCGCGTCGGCGGTGTCGTCGGGTTTCGGCACCTTGTCCAGGCGCAGCAGCACCCGGGTCATCTCCTGCACCTGCTTTTTCACCGCCTTACCGTAGCCGGTGACCGCCTGCTTGACCTGCATGGGGGTGTATTCGAACACCGGCACCCCGCACTGGGCGGCGGCCAGCAGGATGACCCCGCGGGCCTCGGCCACGCCGATGACGGTGGTCTGGTTGTGCTGATAGAACAGCTGCTCGATGCTCAGCGCCTCGGGGGCATAGTCCCGCATGATGCGCGAAACGCCGTCGTACACCGCCGCAAGGCGCTGCTCGAAAGGCATACCCGCCAGGGTGGTCACCGCCCCGAAGTCCACCGGCGTGAACCGGTTTCCGATGTATTCCACGACCCCCCAGCCCACGATGGCGTAGCCGGGGTCGATGCCCAAAACGCGCATAGACACTTCCCTCTTTGGCCCTGCGGCCACACTTCTCCACAATATCCGATATAGTATACCACAAAACCGCGCCGAGGGCAAACGCAGGCGGCAAAAAGAAGGCCCGGCGGCCCCGCGCAAAAACACGCGGAAGGCCGCCGGGCCGGTGTGTTCACTTTTTTGTCAGCGCTCACTCGAACACTGCCACCCAGTAGTGGCAGCCGTCGCCGTCGTACATGTGGGCGATGGCGCCCCGGGTGTAGACGGTGTTGATCATGTTCTGGTAGTGGCCGGTGCTGCCCTGCCACGCGGCGATGACCGAGGCCGCGTCGGCGTAGCCCACGGCGATGTTCTCGCCGGTGGTCTGGGCGCCGTTGTGGCTGAAGTCCACCGCGATGTCCTCACAGCGGCTCTGGGCGATGGAGGCGAGGCTGTCGTCCCAGGCAAGGGCCGCCGCGCCCGCCGCCGACCGCAGCTGGTTCTGCATATCAAAGGCGGTGGTGTCCACATCCACATAGAACCAGCCGTGGGTGCCCCAGCCCTCGGGGGCGTCCTCGGTGGGGGCGGCGACGCTGCCGGAGCCGCTGCCGCCTGCCGAAGCGGAAGAACCGGAGGAGCCGCTGCCCGAGGACTTGGCGGCCTCCTTGCCGGTGAGGGTGACGCTGCCCGCCACCTCATAGGCGGTCTCGGCGGTGATGGTCGCCTCGCCGGCGCTCACCACGGTCACGGTGCCGGCCTCGTCCACGGTGGCCACGCCCTCGTCGCTGGAGGACCAGGTCAGGGTGGCGGCGTCCACCGCCGCGCCGGTCTCATCGGCGGCGGTGACGGTGGTGGTGCCGCCCACGGTCACTTCGGTCTTGCCCGCCGTGAGGGTCAGCTCCTTGGGGCCGCTCCACACGGTGATCATCGCCTTGGCCCGGGTGCCGTCCGGCGCAAGCACCAGCAGGCTGGTGTGGCCTTCCTTCACCGGGGTCACGGTGCCGCTTTCGTCCACGGCGGCGATGGCCTCATCGCCGGTCTTGAAGGTGAACTGGTCCGCCAGCTCCGCGGGCTCCACGGTCACCACGGCCTGGGCCGCGCCGTCGGCCAGATGGAGGCTCATCTCCTCCACCGTCAGGGTCTCGGTGGCGATGTTCACCACCACCGTCTGGGTGGCGCTCAGCTCGCCCACCGCCGCAGTGACGGTGGTCTCGCCCGCCGCCACGCCGGTCACGGTGCCGGTCTCATCCACGGTGGCCACCGCCTCGTCGGCGCTGGTGTAGGTCACCGCCGGGTCCTCGGCGGGCGCTTCGCCGTCCCAGGCGAAGACGGGCTCCAGCGCCGCGGTGCCGCCCACCGTCAGTTTCAGCTCCTCCTGCGGCAGGCCGACGCCCGTCAGCTTCGCGCCGCAGGCGGTCAGGGCCAGGGCCAGCGCCGCCGCCAGCCCCAATGCGATCAGTTTGCGTTTTTTCATGCTGCTCCCTCCTGTTTTTCGCGCATCCGCGCAAAAAAGGCCGGGGACGACACACGCACGATGTCATCCACGGCTCAACGGTTGCCCCGCGCCCGGAGGCGCGGAGGGTCTTTCTTGGAACACCTTTATTATATCACTTTTGCGGCTTTTCCACAAGGAAAACAACAAAAACCCCGAAAACGCGATGCGTCTTAGGGGTTTGGTGGGCGGTAAGGAACTCGAATCCCTGACCCTCTGCACGTCAAGCAGATAGTCATTATAGTCTCCGAATTACCCGTATCTCAAATGAAATTCAGCTTGCATCCACTTTTTTTCAAAGTGCGCAACAAAAAAGAACGCTCCCGTCACCCATTGAGGATGTCCGGCGGCGTTCTTGTGTTGACTTTTTCTCTAAATCCTGTATAATGGATTTAGAAAAGCTCTCACAAGTCAGTCGCTGGGCCCTAACCAACGAGTGGCGCATGGTCGTTTCCGGCGGGTAACCGTGAAACGACCTGTGGGGGTTTTCTTTTGTCTTAATTTATTATACCATGGATTGCCACATTTTGCAATAGCGGTTTTCGGTTGCGCTGCCCCGAAAAGTAACGACCATAGATCTCACTTCTTCGCAACGAGAAAGGGGTGAGATTTATGGACATCGACAAGTTGCTGGCATTGTTTGCCGCGGCAATCAGCCTGATCCAGCTTGTTCGGCTGGCCTAAATCAAAAAAAGCAGGTACGACCGACGGTCGTACCTGCTTTTTGGCCTGGTTATGCGGTTTTTGGGGTGCGACCGCCGGTCGTACCTATCACGGTTCCACCACTGGCTGGTGCTGCACGGGGAACGGCGCTTTGGTGATCACCGCCACCTGCTCTGCCCATTCCACAAGCGCGTTCACCGCGCCGCGGGTGACTTCGGTGTTTTCCTCAACAGCACAGAGCCGGTCCTTCACCTCGACCAGCTCGTGTTCAACGCGCCCCAGCCGGGCGTCCATATTGTCCAGCCGGGCGTCCATATTGTCCAGCCGGGTATCCATATTGTCCAGCCGGGCATCCATATTGTCCAGTCGGGCGTCAATTTTATCCATCCGGGCCATCATACGCCCTTCGCTGGCAGTGACAGCGGAAGTGATCAGCCCGGAAATCGCCTGTAGATCTTCGTTGGTCAGCATTGTGCATTCCTCCTGTCGGTTTATTTAGTATAGCACGCCAGGATGCAAATTACCATTGTTGGTTTTAACAAAGTTGCAGCCTTCTGTTTTGCAGGCGTTTCTGTCGTCGGTCGTACCTCGCTTTTGGCTTTGTTATGCGGTTTTTCAGGTACGACCGTCGGTCGTACCCTGTCATGGTTCCAGGCTGTGTGCCTGCTCTTGCAACATCTGCGGAATGAGCGTCTGCCGGTAGCCCGCCATCACAAACTGCTGCACATACGGCACATCGACCTTCATCTCTGTTCGGCGGCAGCACTCTTCGATCAGTTCCGGCGTTATCATCGGCAACGGGCGGTGCGCTGCATATTCACTGAGGGCATGTTCTGTACGCTCCAGGTCGTTCAGTTCCCTGCCAAGCAGATCCGGCATTCTTTGCTGCGGTTTATAGCCATCGTAAAGCAGAGATATGTTGTTGTCGAAATTCGGCGCAAGTAATAGTATTTCCCCGGTGTCGACGTCCCGCAGCACACCGTAGTTCTCCGTGTGGCGGTCGGCATTGAGGCAAAATGCGTCCATCATCAGCAGTTGCAGATAATCGTCAGCCATTACAGGAGATATTTCCTTGAAGATACGGTAATTCAGTCCGTAATCTTCCTCTTCTCCAACAAGAGAGAAAGCCGGCTCGAAATTCGCCTTGCCGGCAGTGAAGTCAAGTGTGCGAATGAAAGGCCCCGCTTTTTCGTAGCGGGCAGTGGGAAAACCAAGCGCCTTGCACAGTTCATAAACAAACAGCTCTGAAAACATCTCGTTCTCATTGCATTGCTTATACATCCACCAGCAGCCGTCTTCCAAGCGCCAGCATTTTTCAAAGCTGCCAATGTTGGTCAGTTCCGGGGTGCGGCTGGGCGGGCGGCTAAATGCAGAGAGATCTCCTTGCAGCGCGAGAGTGTCAAAATAATTTTCCCGAAACCGCACTTTATCCCAAGTTAAATCGCTGCCCGCCGGCCGTACCCAGTAGGTATCCGTGATCGTGGCCGCCTGCATGGCCAGTGCCGTTGAGGCGTCGTCTTTCTCCGAGAGCCTCAACACTTTTTTCAGCAGCCGCGAGTGCGTTCTGTGACGATCAATCGCTCTGTGAGCCAGCCATTCCTCCAGATTCCCCGTCCGACGCAGATACAGTGGCATCAGCTCCTCCCGAAGTGGATACAGCTGCCGCCCCTCGATCCTTGCAATCTCCACGTCACGGCTCATCAGTGTTGCCCGCATCGTTTGTTCCATGGACATTCGCCTCCTTTCCTGTTGAGGTGCGACCGTCGGTCGCACCTTAATTTTGGCTTTATTGCACGCTTTTCAGACACGGCCAAAAGTGAGAGTTGCCCATGCGATACACATTATCCGTGCTTTTAGTATATCACAGTTGTCCTTACCCGTACAAACAAAAAACGGGCCGACAAAAAGGTATAGCTATCCCCTACCTCTCTTTTAGCCTTATGTTTATCTTCTTTTTGTAGCGTAGTGGGTGGGTATGGGTATGTTATTCAAAAAATGAACCACTGCCCTCTTGACACGATGCAAAACGGATGTTAAGCTAAAAGTGTTAGATGGGCTATCTAACTGTTTTGTGCGGGCGTCTGGTTTTTGCTCAACCAGGCGCTCTTCTTTTGTGTCCTGGATCAAATACAAATTGTGCTTGCCCGCCCATTTGGCCATTTTTTTCAGCAAACCAGAGGCTTGCAGGCAGCGGATCGCCCGCAGCAGTGTGTTTTTGCACAGACCCAGCAAAGACGACAATTGAAAAAGCGAAGGAAACGCTTTGCGGTTCCGCCCGCGAAAGCGCAGCATCGCCGCATAGACGCTAAAACTGCTCGCCGGCAGTTGCAGGACCTGCTCCGACAGGTTGAGGGCGAACCAACGCCCGCCCACGGGCAGAGCGATCGTATACTTGTTTGCGGCGTATGTACCGTCCTCTTTGTAGACGTGTTCACGGCGCACCAACCCCATCGATTCCAAATGTTTGATTGCAGCGCAGACTGTGCCGGCTGCCACATCACACTTCCGAGCGATCACACAGGTGCGCATTGTGGTTTTGTTCTCATGGTCGGCCGCGCTCATAAGCACACACAGCACTTTTAGTGCATTGGGCGGCAGCTGCATTTCCAGCAGCGCATTCGGCAATTTCAAAAACATATTCATTCTCCTAAGTCCTAAAGTTAGACCCGCTGCCGGTCAAGCCGGCAGCGGGTCCTCGTTTTCTTCGATGTCAAACATGCCTGGTGTCAAATCATACGACAGCGCACCTGCACGGGCGGAAAGCAGGTCGGCGTCCGCCACCTGCACCTCACGATATTCCAGGTCGGGCCGCTGCGGCTCCGGCGCGTCTTCCAGATACGTCCAGTAACCAGGCGGCGTCACCTTCAACGGGTAGGCCGTGCCCCGGATCACAATAAATTCGCCCACCGGCATGGCGATCAAATCGCTGGGCGACATCAGTGGCCGGCCGACAAGCGACTTCGTGCTGCTCGTCTTGCCCTGCTGGATGCTGCTGGAGCCTGTCAGGATCGTTTCATTGCCCAGGATCTTGCTGATGGTCTCGGCAGTGGAGAGCGCCGCAGGCGCAACAAAAGAAGTAATGATCGTTTGATTCGTCCCTCGGATGATCTCGCTTTTTGTCTTGCTGTAATGCTTTTGCAGCTGGGCAAAGTCCTGGAGCGCGATCATAAGCCGGCCGCCGCGGCTTCGCATGGCGGCGCTGAGGGCGTCATAATCCGGGATGGGTGGCTGTTGGCCAAACTCGTCCAGAAGCAGCAGCACCTTTCGCGGCAAAACACCGCCATATTCTGTTTCCGCGATTTCGATCAAATCGTTCATCAGGTTCCGCACGATCAGGCTGCTGATGAAGTGCCTGGTCGTATTCTCATCCGGGCTGATGAGAAAAAGAGCGGAAGGCTGTGAGATGAACGTCTTGGCGTCAAAATCGCTGTCGTGGGCAATCAGGACCTGTTCCAACTCGGCATCGATGAATTTGACCAGCTTGCCAAGCGCGGAAGAAAACACGTTCATGGACGTGCGCATATCGGCGCTTGTCGCCGGACCAGTGTAATATCGGATCCGTGGATCGTTGATTTTCTCCAGCAGCGCCTCCATCTTGGTTTTTTGCGGCTGGCCAAATCCGCCGGAGCCTTGTATCTGTCCATTCATTTCCAAAATGAGATTGAAAACGCTGATGATATGGCGCTGCGGCGCAGGAGCATATTCACTGACCAGCAGTATGACGCCAGTAATCAGGCCACGGGCAGTCTCGTTAAAATAATCGCTGCTTTCCGATTTTACTTCTGCGCTGTCGCTGTCAATCAGCAGGCTTGCCGCCACCTTTGCATATCGCTCAGCACGGCCATACGCTCGGGCCTTTGACAGCTTATCGGTTGCTGCCCGGTACTCGTCGATAGCGGCATTCACATTGGCGATGAAGTTGTACCGGCTTGATTTGCTTATGTTGCGCAAATCGAGAGCCGGCGTCCGATAACCCGCTGCTTGCAGCTGCGCTGCGTTCCGGCGGTACAGTTCCCCTTTGCAGTCCAGTATCACCATGCTGGCCCCGTGGCCGCCTGTATTCTTATTGACAGCCAGATTGTAACGAACCGTCGGTATTATTATGCGGGTCGTTTTGCCGCTGCCCGGTGGCGCTACAAGCATTACGTTATGCTCGCTTGTATCCACACGCCAATGCCCGGCAGAGAAATCGATCACAAAACCTGGTTCTGTTTCTCGTCCTGACGGTACAGAAAGAAAAATACTGTTTTTTTCTGTATCGTTCATCCACCGGCTCTTACCGTGCTGCCCATGGCCGGCCGCAACATCCTTTACGTCGATTGGTTTTTGATAGATCCAAGACCAAATCAAAAATGCGACGCCAGCAACCAGCAAAGCTGCTCCCAATGCTGCAACGCGATACTGAGGCGGCACTGCAATCACCGCAGCTATTCCGACTGCGACAACAAAGAGAAAAAGCAGGTTTTTTCGTCTTCTCAATCATCATCACTACCTTTCAGATTTTTGAACAGCCGAGGCTGCATCCCCACCCCCTTTACAGATCTTTCAGAAAATTTGATTGGATCTGCTCCATTCTTGCTGGTTCAGGCCGAACAGTCCTCTGCTGTTCTGTTGCATAAGCTCGCTGTTCATCAATACGCTCTACCGCATGGCGAAACTGCTGCCCCATCCTGGTCAGGCTTTTTCCCAGGTCGAAGTCCTTACACATGGTCGCCCGGCTGAGATAATCTACCAGGTATTTCTGGTCCTGCTGAGAAACAGAAAAGCCGTAATGCTTTAGCAGCATCACGGCCATTCCCTGGGCTTCAAATTCTTTTACCTCTTTGGGCAGTTCGGGTGCAGAGGTACAGTGCAGCAGCGCATGCGAATACTCATGTAATATTGTCGATGCGGCGACCGTGTCTTTTGCCAGGTTGTTTATGTGGATGGAATTTTCGACTTTATCATAATACCCATCAAGAGATATGGAGATGAGCGGTTCCTTTGTCACGCTTATTCCTTCCAGGACCGCTACACGTTCCACCGCCTTATACAGAAGATCGTGGTCCACAGATGCGGTTCCCTTATCGTATACCTTGGGGTAGTCTTCAACCGGGCAGTTCGTTTGGGCTATGTCGTAGACGGGATACGGCACGAATGTCGTTCGCCGCACCACTTCCAGCTCATTGGCGGCGATTTGATACTGTTCCTGTGCAGTTGCAGCAGACAACGGCACAAATTTCCCCTCACGGTTGATATACTCTTTTTCGATGGGACGAAAGATCTGCAATCCTCGCCGCTGTTGTTCCGGCAAAATCTTATAGCCCTTCTCCTGCCAACCAGCTTTGCTTGCCACAAAGGTTGCATATCTATTTTGCAGATAGATCAGCATCCTGTTACGCTGGGAAAACGTATAGAATCGGGAGGAAAAATCAAGATACTCTTGCAGCATCTCAGGATCCTCCCGGAACTTCTCATACATGTCCACGATACCCTGGTCAAAATCCGGCATTGGCTCCACCGGCTGGTCGGCATGTATCACCTTGGGCGGATGATCTTTGCCATATTCCTCTTTTGTTTGTACGAGCTCTCGCAGTTCACTATCGGACAGATGAACAGGCTGTCTGATCCATGGCCATGCAGCGGACATTGTTACTTCCGTGCTGAGATCCGCAGTCAAACTTTTAAGGTTTTTGATTTTCCGCAGTAACACACTTGCTGCGGAGGGCGTATCGCCCACATCAATGGGTATTGCCTTGATATTCTGTGCATCGTCTACTTCGATTACCAGAAAGCGACGGCCCACATCGTCGATTTTCACCGCAGAGTAAATCAGGTCTCCAACGCTGATACTTCTCATATACGTCTTCCCCTCCTTCGATTTTCTGCCAATTCTGCCAAAATAATAGCCCGAGCCGACGAGCTTGGCCGCCAGGTGGGAGAATGGTATCCCTCTGGCCGCCAGCATTGCTCTGGCGCGGGTTCGATTGGCATAAACAATATCCTCTGGCCGCAACCGTTCGATCCAATCGACGAGCTGCTCCAGAGGATAGATTGACAGGATAAAATTTGCTTGCTGAATTCGAGAACTGATTACTGCCTTTCCGTGGGGATCCACAATAACAGCCACCGGATCGTTCTGCACATACTTATCGACCAAAAAAGCATAGGCTCCATGGTGGCCTGCAAACGCGAGGGTCGGATCGTTCAAATCTTCTGGCAGGGCAGCAATGACTTCCACCGGGACCCCATGCCGTGATGGGTGCTGAGGGTCTGGCTCGCTGGTAATGTTCCGCAGATGTTTCATTGTGATGAGCAGCGGCCACTTTTCAAACCCCAGCTGTTCCATCAGCTCTGTTGCAGAGCAGACAAGGAAGGCATCCTCTTTCTGCTGAGCGGGTCGTTGCAGTGCCTGGATGATTCTGTTCTTCAAATCATCCATCGTTCTTCATCTCCATCAGACAGTGAGCACACAGTATGACGTCTTTATAGGATCTCAATTCTTCTGTTCCTCCGCAAGCCATGCAATGGCGCTTTGACACCTTTAGCACAATTTCGTTTGCTCGGGCATCAACGTATGCCAAAAGGGTATCCTGCGTCTGGATCCCCAGGGCCTTTCTTGCCCGAACAGGGACTACCATCCGGCCAACATGGTCGATACCGACATCCCCGGCATAAACTCTATTTCCCACTGTATCACTCCTATTACAATAAATTTGGACAGGAAAGCCGGACAGCCAGTCCGGCTTTCCCTCCATCTCGTGCCTAAGCTACAATGAGAGGAGCAACTGGCTGACCAATCACTCCTTGGGCT
>NZ_DBGFPE010000035.1:0-157852 GCF_048526665.1 Candidatus Allofournierella excrementavium | reverse complement strand
TTGGCGTCAGCCAGCAGCACCTCGCCGACGTAGCCCTGGAAGGTCTCGATCCAGGCCACCAGCGTGTCCGCAATCAGCGGACCCACCCAGACCTGCGAGATCTGAAACACCAGGAACATCACCAGCGCGAAGATGGGAATGCCCAGCCAGCGGTTGGTGAGCACCGCGTCGATGGCGTCGCCGGTGCCCTTTTCCCGGGTGAGCACCTGGCGCTTTTCCACCCTGCTCACCAGCTGGTTCACAAAGGCGAAGCGCTGCCGGTCGGCCTCTTCCACCGCCTTTTTGTCGGTCAGGTCCACCTCACCCTGCGTGTAGGGGGCCTTCTGCCCCTTGCCGTAGAGACCCGCCGCGGCGGCCACCACTTCCCGCAGGCCGGTGCCCGCGGTGGAGACGGTGGGGATGACCGGGCAGCCCAGCGCCGCCGAAAGGGCGGCGGCGTCGATGGTGGTGCCCTTTTTCTCGTTCATGTCGTTTTTGTTCAGCGCCACCACCACCGGCACCCCCAGCTCCAGCAGCTGGGTGGTGAAGAACAGGCTGCGGGAGAGGTTGGTGGCGTCCACGATGTTGATGATGGCGTCCGGGTGCTCGTGGCGCACATAGCTGCTGGTGATGCTCTCCTCCGAGGTGAAGGGCGACATGGAGTAGGCGCCGGGCAGGTCCACGGCCACCAGCTCCTCCCCGGCGGGGCAAAAGCTCTTCTTGATGGGGTGTTCCTTCTTTTCCACGGTAACGCCGGCCCAGTTGCCCACCTTCTCGCTGCGCCCGGTGAGGGCGTTGTACATGGTGGTCTTGCCGGAGTTGGGGTTTCCGGTCAGAGCGATTCTCATAAGCGGTTCCTCCTGTCATGCTCAAAGCCCCGCAGGGCGTTCTATCGCAAACGCCGGATGGTTAGCCAAGGCTAACCACGGGGCGCGGCGGTCCGTACAAATGCGCGGGAAAAGCCCCCTGCGTCAAACGCAGATGGCCCCGGCCAGCTGTTCGTCGATGGTGTAGCGCCCGTCCTTGATGGCCACCACGCAGCCCCCTTTCAGGCGGGAGACCACGGTGATGGGCTCGCCGGAAAAGCACCCCAGCGAGAACAGAAAGGCGTCCATCTCCTCGTCGTCGGTGTCGATGGCCCGGATGATGTATTCCCGGCCGGTGTCGGCGTTGTTCAAGGTCATGTTTTCACCTGCCTTCAGCGGAACACGGTGCGGCGGCACCAGTGGTTAGATGGCGCTAACTCCACCGCCGTGAAAAAGCCGGCAGAGCCGGCCGGGCGTTTCGTTAGTCAACGCTAACTTCTACCTGATGATACTCCATCGCAACGGGTTTGTCAATCCCTTTTTGCAAAAAAAGGCGGCCCGGAGCCGGGCCGCCCTGCGTGGCGCGCAAAAAATCACTTCACCTGCTGCTGGGTGATGCAGTGGATGTTGCCCCCGCCGTAGACCACCTCGCGGGTGTAAACGCCCACCACCTTCCGCTCGGGGAACATGGCCTGCACCTGCTCCAGCGCCAGCGGGTCGTTCTCGTCGCCGTACTGGGGCACGATGACGCCGCCGTTCACGATGAGGAAGTTGGCGTAGGAGGCGATGCACACGTCCCCCTCCCGGCGGGGCAGGCTGCCCTCCACCGCGTCGATGGCAAACCCCGCCCCCAGCCGCACCGGCTGTTTGGGCAGGCAGAGCTTGTGCACCTTCAGCCGGCGGCCCTTGGCGTCGGTGGCCCGGCACAGGGTCTCGTAGGCCGCCCGGGCCGGCGCGTAGAAGGGGTCGGCGGGGTCGTCGGTCCAGATGCAGGCCACCTCCCCCGGCTTCACGAAGCAGGCCACGTCGTCCACATGGCCGTTGGTCTCGCCGGGGTCGATGCCGTCCTTCAGCCAGATGACCTTGTCCACGTTCAGATATTCTTTCAGCTGTTCTTCGATCTCGTCCTTGGTCATGTGGGGGTTGCGCCCCGCGCTGAGCAGGCACATCTCGGTGGTGAGCAGGGTGCCCTCCCCGTCCACATGGATGGAGCCGCCCTCCAGCACGAAGCCGGGGGTGTGGTAGCTGTCGATGCCCTCGATCTCGCAAATCTTGCGGGCCACGGCGTTGTCGCTCGCCCAGGGGAAATAGCACCCGTCCACAAGGCCGCCCCAGGCGTTGAACTCCCAGTCGACGCCCCGCACCTCGCCCTTGTCGTTCTTCAAAAAGGTGGGGCCGCAGTCCCGGCACCAGGCGTCGTCGGTGCTCATCTCCACCACCCGCACCTCGTCGGGCAGCTGGTTGCGGGCGTTGGCGTACTGGGCGGCGGAGACCAGCATGGTCACCGGCTCGAAGGCGCTGATGGCCCGGGCTACTTCAACAAAGGCCTTCTGGGCGGGCTTTGCGCCGTCGCGCCAGGTGTCCGGCCGCTCGGGCCAGATCATCCAGATCTTCTCCTGGGGCTCGAACTCGCCGGGCATGCGAAAGCCGTCTTTTCTCGGGGTGCTGCGGATGCGCTTTGCCATGTTTTTCCGCTCCTTTCAGGGGGTCCTGCCGTTATTCTATACCAGCGCCGCGCCCGGCACAAGACCGGACCGCCGCCGGGGCAAAGTTTTTTCAAAAAGGGGCTTGCTTTTTGTGCCGCGCCGTTGTAGAATGAAAAAAATTTGCAAAGGAGGACCCCCTTCGTGAAGAAACTGATCAGTCCGCTCGATCTGACCACGCAGGAGATCGACGAGCTCCTCGCTCTCGCCGACCGAATCATCGAAGACCCCCAGGCTTTTGCTCACAAGTGTGACGGCAAGATCCTGGCCACACTGTTTTTTGAACCCAGCACCCGCACCCGTTTGAGCTTTGAATCCGCAATGCTCAGTCTCGGTGGCAAGGTGTTGGGTTTTTCTTCGGCCAATTCCAGCTCTGCCGCCAAGGGTGAGAGCGTGGCCGACACCGTGCGCACCGTGGAGTGCTATGCCGACATCATCGCCATGCGCCATCCCAAGGAGGGCGCTGCCACCGTGGCCGCTTCCAAGGTGGACTGCCCCCTCATCAACGCCGGCGACGGCGGCCACCAGCATCCCACCCAGACCCTCACCGACCTGCTGACCATCCACCGGCTGAAGGGCCATCTGAACAACCTGACCGTGGGCCTGTGCGGCGACCTCAAGTTCGGCCGCACCGTCCACAGCCTCATCCGCGCCATGATGCGCTATGAGAACATCAAGTTCGTGCTGGTCAGCCCCAAGGAGCTGCAGGTGCCCGACTATATCCGCGACGACCTGGTGCGCAGCGGCTACGAGTTCGAAGAGGTGGAGCGCCTGGAGGACGCCATCGGCAAGATGGACATCCTCTACATGACCCGCGTGCAGCGCGAGCGCTTCTTCAACGAGGAGGACTACATCCGCCTGCGGGACAGCTACATCCTGGACAACGAGAAGATGAAGCTGGCCAAAGAGGACATGATCGTCATGCATCCCCTGCCCCGCGTCAACGAGATCAGCGTGGAGGTGGACGACGACCCCCGCGCCGCCTACTTCCGTCAGGCGAAGTTCGGGCGCTTCGTGCGCATGGCCCTTATCCTGAAAATGCTGGAGGTGGAGTAAATGCTGAACATTGACAGCCTGGAAAAAGGCGTTGTGATCGACCATATCGAGTCCGGCAAGAGCATGGAGATCTACCGCGTGCTGGAACTGGACAAGCTGGACTGCAGCGTGGCCATCATCAAAAACGCCCGCAGCAAGAAGTCCGGCCGCAAGGACATCATCAAGATCGAGGACCGCATCGACATCGACCTGGACGTGCTGGGCTTCATCGACCCCAACATCACCGTCAACATCATCGACGGCGGCCACATCATCGAGAAAAAGCACCTGCAGCTGCCCGAGCGCATCGTGAACGTTGCCAAGTGCAAGAACCCCCGCTGCATCACCAGCGTGGAGCAGGAGCTGGACCATGTGTTCGTGCTCACCGACCCCGAGAAGGGCGTCTACCGCTGCATGTACTGCGAGCAGGAGTATAAGCGCGGCTGAAAGCCCGCCGCCTCTGCCGCCCCGGCAAGCCCGGCAGAGCGCTGAACGGCTCGCCCGGCCCCCGTGTTTTGAACACGGGGGCCGCTTTTTGTTGAAAACTCCCGGCCCCTTTCCTCGTTGTGTGGAACAAAGGGGCTTTTCTTCTCTCTTTTTTCACAAAAACGCCGCAGGGGATGCTATAATAATACATTAGAAACGAAACCACCCCAAGGAGGGCCCCTTTATGCAGTGGACCGACATCAAGATCACCGTTCCCAAAGCCCAGGCGGAGGACGCCGAGGCCATCGCCACCGGCGTGTCCGGCGGCGGCATCTACATCGAGGACTATTCCGACCTGGAAGAACAGGTGGAGCGCATCGCCCACGTGGACCTCATCGAGCAGGACCTGCTGGACAAGGACCGCACCCACGTGACGGTGCATCTGTATCTCTCCCCCGACGAGAACCCCGCCGAGGTGCTGGACCTGCTGCGGGGCCGGCTGGAAGCCGCCGAGCTGGACTACTCCCTCGCCGCGGACGGCGTGGAGCAGCAGGACTGGGAGACCGCCTGGAAGGCCTATTACCACGCCCTGCCCATCGGCCAGCGGCTGGCCATCGTGCCCAGCTGGGAGGAATACCCCACCGACCGCATCGTCATCCGGCTGGACCCGGGCATGGCCTTCGGCACCGGCACCCATGAGACCACCGCCCTGTGCCTTGCCGCGCTGGACGAACTGGTCAAGGGCGGCGAGCGGGTGCTGGACATCGGCACCGGCAGCGGCATCCTGGCCATCGCGGCCCTCAAGCTGGGGGCGGCCGGGGCCGAGGGCGTGGACATCGACCCCATGTGCGTGCGCACCGCCGGCGAGAACGCCCAGCTGAACGGCGTGGACGGCAAGCTGAAGGTGCTGGTGGGCGATCTGTCCGACAAGGCCACCGGCAAATACGACATCATCACCGCCAACATCGTGGCCAACGCCATCCTGCATCTGGCCCCCTGCGTGCCCGCCCTGCTGGCGAAAGGCGGCACCTTCATCGCCAGCGGCATCATCGACGCGCGGGAAGAGGAAGTGTGCGCCGGGCTTGCCGCCGCGGGCCTCAAGGTGGCCGAGGTGCGCCGCCAGGGCGGCTGGGTGGCCATCCTCTGCAAGGGCGGGGTGTGAAAAATGCCCCACCGCTATTTTGCTTCGGAAATCGATGGCGCCACCGCCGCCCTCACCGGCCCGGACGCCCATCACCTGGGAAAGGTGATGCGGGCCAAACCCGGCGACGCGGTGATTCTGTGCGACGGGGCGGGCTTTGACTACACCGCCGCCGTCACCTCCGTGACCCCCGACCGGGTGGAGTTCGCCCTGCTGGAAAAGCGCCCCACCGCCGCCGAGCCCTCGGTGGAGGTGACCCTCTTCGCCGGCTATCCCAAGCAGGATAAGCTGGAGTTCATCGTCCAGAAGGCGGTGGAGCTGGGCGCGGTGCGCGTGGTGCCCTTCTTCAGCCGCTTCTGCGTGGCCGCCCCCAAAAAAGAGGAGCAGAAGAACGCCCGCTACGCCCGCATCGCCGCCGAGGCGGCAAAACAGGCGGGCCGGGGCCTCGTGCCCGCGGTGGAGCTGCCCCTGGACGTCAAGGACCTGCCCGCCCGCTTTGACCAGTTCGACCTGGTGCTCTTTTTCTACGAGGGCGGCGGCGAGAGCCTGCGCACGCTGGTGAAGGACCAAAAGCGCATCGCCCTCATCACCGGGGCCGAGGGGGGCTTTTCCCCCGAGGAGGCGGCGGCCCTCACCGCCGCCGGCGCGGTGCCGGTGGGCCTTGGGCCCCGCATTTTGCGCTGCGAGACCGCCCCGGTGGCGGGCCTTGCCGCGGTGATGACCCTGGCGGGCCAGCTGGAATGAGACTTCGCGGCGCATAGCCGCGCGCCTTTTGTGGAACACTACGGGTGGTTTTATACCACACATCGTTCTGCAAAGGAGCATCGTTTATGAAACGCATCGTGACCGTGGCGGCGGCTCTGGCCCTGACGCTGAGCCTCGCCGGCTGCTGGGGCGGCGACAAGCCCGCCTCCAGCGCAAAACCCACCCCCACCCCTTCCATGAGCAGCAGCGCCTCGGGCGGCTCGTCCATGGAAAGCGGCATGTCCGGCAGCATGGAGGACGGCATGGACAGCTCCGCCTCCACCGGCATGTCCGGCAGCGGCAGCCTTGCCGCCAGCGAGGGCATGGGCAACAGCGCCGTCACCTCCGGCAGTGCCGGCTGACCGCATCCGCCGGCCCGGCGCCTTTGGGGCGCCGGGCCGCACTCTTTGGGAGGAGCCTATGAACAAAAGCAAAAAACAGCTTGCCTCGGCGGCGGTGCTGGTGCTGCTGTGCGCCGGGTGCGCCGCGGCGGCGGTGGCCTTCCGCCACGAGATCTGGGCCCTCATCACCAGCCAGACCGCCCGGGACGAGTTTGTGGAGTGGGTGCGCTCCCACGGGGTGTGGGGCATGCTGGTGTTCCTGGCGCTGGAGGTGTTCCAGATCGTGGTGGCCGTGGTGCCCGGCGAGCCGGTGCAGATCATGGCCGGCGCGCTCTACGGCCCGGTGGGCGGGCTTGCCCTCTGCCTTGTGGGCATCCTCCTCGGCAGCACCCTGATCTATTACTTCGTGCGGGCCCTGGGGGCCAAAGCCGTGGACCCGGCGGTGCTGCACAAATACCGCTTTCTGCAGGACGAAAAGCGGGTCCGCAGCGCCCTGTACTTACTCTTTTTCCTGCCGGGCATGCCCAAGGACCTGCTCACCTACATCGGGCCCTTCCTGCCCCTGAAGCCCCGGGAGTTCCTGTTCATCTGCACCCTGGCCCGCTTCCCCGCCCTGCTGGCCAGCACCGTGGCGGGCGACAGCCTCTTCGAGGGCAACATCGTGCTGCCCCTGGTGCTGGGGGCGGTCACCGGCACGCTGGGCCTTGCGTGCATCCGGGGCGAGCAGCGCATCGTGGACTGGCTGCACCGCCGCCGCGACAAGCTGGCGCCCAAATGAGAAAAAGCCGCCCAAGAGGCGGCTTTTTTGCCGCGGCGGCCCGTTAAAAAAACAACGGCGGGCCTTTTCAAAGCAGGCCCGAATGTGGTACAATTTCCAAAGAAGCCAAAAAAAGAGGAGTGTGTCAAAATGGCTGAATACGTATTGTTCACCGAGTCCACCGCCGATCTGACGGCGGAGCTCGTGCAGCAGCTGGGCGTGGAAGTGCTGCCCATGCTTTTTTCCCTTGACGGCAAGGAATACAACAACTACCCCGACAACCGGGAGCTGGACCCCCATGCCTTTTACGACGCGCTGCGCGCCGGCGGCATGAGCACCACCAGCCAGATCAACCAGACCACCTTCGAGGAGGCCTTCTCCCCCGTGCTGGAAGCGGGCAAGGACATCCTGTATCTGGCCTTCTCCAGCGGCCTGTCCGGCACCTACCACTCCGCCTGCCTCGCGGCGGAGGAGCTGGCGGAAAAGTATCCTGAGCGCACCGTGCGGGTGATCGACACCCTGCAGGCCAGCATGGGCGAGGGCCTGGCGGTCTACTACGCCGCCACCCTGAAGAACGAGGGCAAGAGCCTCGCGGAAGTGGCCGATTGGTTCGAGGCCAACAAGATGCGGGTGTGCGCCTGGTTCACGGTGGACGACCTGATGTTCTTGAAGCGCGGCGGCCGCCTGGGCGGCGGCGCCGCTGTGGTGGGCACCCTGCTGGGCATCAAGCCGGTGCTGCATGTGGACGACGACGGCCACCTCATCGCCATGGAGAAGGTGCGCGGCCGCCGCGCCAGCCTGGACGGTCTGGTGAAGCACTTCGCTTCCAGCGACGTGCCCCCCGCCGAGCAGGTGGTGTTCGTCAGCCACGGCGACTGCCCCGAGGACTGCCAGTATGTGGCCGACCGCTGCAAGGAACTGGGAGCGAAGGAAGTGCACATCGGCACCATCGGCCCGGTCATCGGCGCTCACTCCGGCCCCGGCACCGTGGCGCTCTTCTTCCTGGGCTCGAAGCGATAAAAAAACAGAGCAGTCCGCCGCCCCCTGCCGGGGGCGGCGTCTGTGTATCCAAAAGGAGGAGCAGGATGGGTTTTACCGAAAAAACGCAGGTGTTTCTCATCGCCGCGTGGTACAAGGAACTGAACGAGGCCTTCGGCGAGCGGGGGCAGCGGGCCTTCGTGCTGGCCGTCAAGCACTACGCCCGCCAGCGGGGCGAGCGGATGGCCCAGCGGGCCGTGCGGGACGGCCAGGAACTGAACTACGCCTCCTACTGCGCCTACTGCGAGTGGGCGCCCTCAGAAGAGACCCTGGCCGGCGGCGAGGAGTGTGTGTCCCACCTGCGCAGCACCGCGCCGGACTATGTCTATGAGGTGTACCCCTGCGTGTGGTTCACCGCCTTCACCCAGCAGAACGCCCTGGAGGCGGGCCGGCTCTACTGCCGCCATCTGGACGAGGCCATCGCCCGGGCCTTCAGCAGCTCGCTGCAGTTCTACACCGTGGAGACCCAGCACTGCGCCGACCGGTGCGTGTTCTGCATCCGGGACGCGGGCTTCGGCCCGGACACGGTGGTGCAGCGCCGCACCGAGTACGTCAAGGGCTTCGACTACCACTGCGCCCACACCTTCTACGCCTTCGCCGAGACCGCCGCCGGCGTGTTCGGCCGGCCGGGCGAGGCCCTCGCCGCCCGGGTGCTGGCGGCGTTTGAGGCGGAATACGGCCCGGAGATGCGCCGGCAGCTGGAGGCCTTCGCCTCGGAAAACTTCGACCGCGCCTGAAAAAAGCAGAAAAGCGCTCCCCCGGCCGGGGGAGCGCTTTTTGTTTTGGTTTATTCCTTTTTCATCGAGCCCAGGCAGCCGAGGATGCTCTCGGCGGCGCTGAGCTTCATGGCCTCTTTCTCCGCGAAGGCCGCGTCGGCGGCGCTCCACAGGCTGATGGACCGCTTGGTGGCCAGGATGGAGCTGGCGCTCACGCTGAACTCGTCCAGGCCCCAGGCCAGCAGCAGCGGCAGCAGCGCCGGGTCGGCGGCGGCCTCGCCGCACATGCCCACCGGGATGCCGGCCGCCTTGGCCGCGGCGATCACGCTCTTGATGCTGCGCAGCACCGCTGGGTGGAACACGGTGTAGAGCTTCGCCACCTTGGCGTTGCCCCGGTCCACCGCCAGGGTGTACTGGGTCAGGTCGTTGGTGCCGATGGAAAAGAAGTCCGCCTCCTGGGCCAGCAGGTCCGCCACCAGGGCGGCGGCGGGGGTCTCGATCATCACGCCCACCTTGATGTCCGCGTCAAAGGGCTTGCCCTCGGCGGCAAGCTCGGCCTTGGCCTTTTCCAGCAGGGCCTTGGCCGCCCGCAGTTCCTCCACGCCGGTGACCAGCGGCAGCATGATGCGCACGTTGTGCTTTTCCGCGCCCGCCCGCAAAAGGGCCCGCAGCTGGGTCATATAAAGCTCCGGGTTATCCAGGCAGTAGCGGATGGCCCGGTGCCCCAGGAAGGGGTTCTCTTCCTTGTCCATGCCCAGATACGGCACGTCCTTGTCGCCGCCCACGTCCAGGGTGCGGATGATGACCTCGCCCCCCGCGAACTGGGCCGCCACCTGCCGGTAGGCCGCCAGCTGCTCTTCCTCGGTGGGGGCCGCGTCCCGGTCCATGAAGAGGAACTCGGTGCGGAACAGGCCGATGCCCTCCGCGCCCTTTTCCAGGGCGGGGGCCGCGTCTTCCGGGCGGCCGATGTTGGCGTAGAGCGCCACCGGGCGGCCGTCGGCGGTGACGGTGGGCTTGCCCAGATACTCCTTCAGCACCGCGCGCCGGGCCTCAAAGGCCTCCCGCCGGGCTTCGTAGTCCTTCACCGTGCGCTCGTCCGGGTCCACATAGACGTGGCCCAGCTCGCCGTCCATGGCGATCTTCGCGCCGGGGGCGATGGCCTCCAGCGCCCCGGGCACGCTGAGCACCGCGGGGATCTCCAGTGCCCGGGCCAGGATGGCCGAGTGGCTGGTGGCGCCCCCCGTTTCGGTGATGATGCCGGCAATGTTCTCCCGTTTGAGGCCCACCGTCATGCTGGGGGTCAGGTCGTGGGCCACGATCACCGTGCCCGCGGGCGCGGCGGCCAGGTCCTGGTCCTCACGGCCCAGCAGGGTCTTGAGCAGCCGGTCCCGCAGGTCGGCCACGTCGGTGGCCCGCTGGCGGGTCAGTTCGTCCTCCACCGCACTGAACATGGCGATGAAGCTGCCGCACACCGCGTCCACCGCAGCCTCGGCCACCGCGCCGCCCTCGATCTGCTCGTTCATCTGGCCGATCATGAAGGGGTCGGCCAGCATCATGATCTGGCCGGAGAGGATCTCCGCCGCGTGCTCGCCCACCTGGCTGGTCATGGCCTGGGCCATGGCGGCCAGCGTGTCGCTCACCGATTTGGCCGCCGCGGCAAGGCGCGCCTTTTCCTGTTCGGCTCCGGCGTACTGCACGCCGGACCAGTCCAGCTCCTGGGTCTGCACCACCAGAGCCGTGCCCAGGCCCACGCCCGCGCAAACGCCCGTTCCCTTCAGCATGTCGAACCTCTCCTTCCCTTTTTTGTGGTTACTCGCCCAGGCCGTTTTCGATCAGGCGCACGGCCTCCAGCAGGGCGGCCTCCTCGTCGGGGCCACTGCACTGCACTTCCACCTCGGTGCCGCACTTGATGCAGGCGGCGATGAGGTTCATGATGCTCTTGGCGTTCACGGTCTTGCCGTTCGCCACCAGATTCACGTCGCTGTCGAACTTCATCATGGCGTTGGCAAACATGCCGGCGGGGCGCATATGCATGCCCATGGGGTTGCGGATAACGGTTTTAGTCGAGACCATCTTTTTCTTCTCCTTTGTCTGTTTTGATAAAGACGGGGGGCGCTTGGGCCCCCCGCAGGGTTCAAAGGGTTCAGGCTTCCTTGTTCTTCTTCAGCACCGCCAGCAGGGCCATGCCCACGACGCTGCCCGCCACCAGGCTGATAACGTAGCCCAGCACGTTGGTGACCACGGGGAAGACGAAGATGCCGCCGTGGGGAGCCATCAGGCCGCAGTCGAAGACCATGGACAGAGCGCCGGCCACCGCGCTGCCAACAACGCAGCTGGGGATGACGCGCAGGGGGTCGGCGGCGGCGAAGGGAATGGCGCCCTCAGAGATGAAGCACAGGCCCATGATGTAGTTCACCACGCCGGACTTGCGCTCGTCGGCGGTGAACTTCTTCTTGAAGAAGGTGGTGCACAGGGCGATGGCGATGGGGGGCACCATGCCGCCCACCATGACGCTGGCCATCATCTGGTACTCGATGGCGCCCTGGCCCGCGCCCGCCGCAAGGGCGGTGGCGATGGCGCCGGTGCCGGTGACGTAAGCGGCCTTGTTGAAGGGGCCGCCCATGTCGATGCTCATCATGCCGCCCAGCACAGCGCCCAGCAGGATCTTGCTGGTGCCGCCCAGGCTGGAAAGGAAGCTGGTCAGGCCGGTGTTCAGCGCGCCGACGATGGGGCCGAAGGCACACATGAACAGGCCCATGAAGAGAACGCCCACCACGGGGTAGAGCAGGATGGGTTTGATGCCCTCCAGGCTGCGGGGCAGCTTTTCGCACAGCTTTTCAAAGGCCAGCATGAAGTAGCCGCCCACAAAGCCCGCCAGCAGCGCGCCCAGGAAACCGGAGGAAACGGGGTCGGCGGTGCCGGCGATGGTGGCGAAGCTGGTGCCCGCCGCGGCCATGCTGCCGCCCACGAAGCCCACCACCAGACCCGGACGGTCGGCGATGCTCATGGCGATGTAGCCCGCCAGGATGGGCAGCATGAAGTTGAAGGCCACGCCGCCGATGGTCTTGAAGAAGGCGGCGATGGGGGTGCCCATGCCGAAGTTGGCAGCGTTGTTGGGGTCAAAGTCGTCCAGCAGGAAGGCCAGGGCGATGAGGATGCCGCCGCCGATGACGAAGGGCAGCATGTGGGAAACGCCGTTCATCAGGTCCTTGTAGGTCTTGCGGCCCAGGGATTCCTTCACGGCGGAGGCAGTCTCCACGGTCTCGGCGCCGCCCTGGTGATGGTAGACGGGAGCGGAGCCCTCCGCCGCCTTCTTCACCAGTTCCTCGGCCTTGTGGATGCCGTCGCTCACCGGCACGAAGATGACGGGCTTGCCGTCGAAGCGGGCGGTCTCCACGTTCTTGTCGGCGGCCACGATGATGCCGTCGGCCGCGGCGATCTCCTCGGCGGTCAGGGCGTTCTTCACGCCGCCGGAGCCGTTGGTCTCCACCTTCACGGTGATGTTCAGGGCCTTGCCGGCCTTCTCCAGGGCCTCGGCGGCCATGTAGGTGTGGGCGATGCCGGTGGGGCAGGCGGTGACCGCCAGCACCCGGTACTCGCCGCCCGCGTTCCTGGCGGCCTTGGCGGCGGCCTCCTCGGCGGTGTCCACCGACTCAACGCCGGGCACGCCGGTCTCGCCGTACTTGGCGGCCTCGGCCTTGTCGATCACCGCCAGAAATTCCTCGGCGGTCTTGGCGGCACGCAGGCCGGAGGTGAACTCCGGGTCCATCAGCAGCACCATCAGGCGGCTGAGGATCTCCAGATGGAGGTTGCCGTCCAGGGGGGCGGCGATCATGAAGAACAGGTCGCTGGGCTGTTTGTCCATGGCGCCGTAGTCCACGCCCTGGGAAAGGGTCATGGCCGCGAGGCCGGGGTTCGAAACAGCGTCGCTCTTGGCGTGAGGCACGGCGATGCCCGCCTCGATGGCGGTGCTGCTCTGGGCCTCGCGGGCCAGGATGGCCTCCTTGTAGGCGGCTTTGTCCGCCAGGTGGCCGCCGGCGGCCTGCAGGTCGATCAGGGTGTCGATGGCGCCCGCCTTGTCGGCGGTCTGACCGCCCAGCAGAATGCTCTGGGGTTTCAACAGGTCTGTGATGCGCATGTTGTTCCTTCCTCTCTCTATTCTAAAAGCTAAGGCTCTGCCCGCTTTGGGTCAGCGATGGAATTGCGCCGGAAAGACCCGGCGCGGGGTGAAGTGCGCCAGAGGATCGGGGGCTGCCCCCGCCGCCTCAGCGCTGCAAAAGGGACTCGATCTCGGTCCGGGTGGCAAGGGTGTCGGAGAAGGCGGTGGCGCTGCCGCAGGCGGAGCCCAGGCGCAGCGCCCAGGCGTAGTCGCCCTTTTCCAGCCAGCCGGCCACGAAGCCGGCCACCATGGAATCGCCCGCGCCCACCGAGTTCTTCACCTTACCCTTGAAGGCTTCCAGCCGGTGCACATTGCCGCCCTCGTCCAGCAGCAGCGCGCCGTCGCCCGCCATGCTCACCAGCACGTTGCGCGCGCCCTTCTGCTGCAAAAGGCGGGCGCACTCCACGATCTCCTCGTCGGTGGAAAGGGTGCGGCCGAAGATCTCGCCCAGCTCGTGGTTGTTGGGCTTGATGAGGAACGGGCGGTAGGGCAGCACCTTCACCAGCAGTTCGCCGGTGGCGTCCACCGCGCAGAGCACCCCTTTCGGGGCCAGCCGCGCCAGGATGCGCTGGTAGATGTCGCTGGGCAGGCTGGCGGGGATGCTGCCCGCCAGCACCAGCACGTCGCCGGCGGCGAGGCGCTCCAGTTTCCGGAACAGCTCTTCCAGCGCCCCGGCGGGGATGGCCGGGCCCCGGCCGTTGATCTCGGTCTCAACAGAGGCCTTGATCTTCACGTTGATGCGGGTCAGCCCCTCGGGCAGGCGGATGAAATCGGCGCTCACCCCCCGGCGGGCCAGCCCCGCCTCCACGGCCTCGCCGGTGAAGCCCGCCACGAAGCCCAGGGCCACGCTCTTGAAGCCCAGCTGGCCCAGCACGCAGGAGACGTTGATGCCCTTGCCGCCCAGCTGGATGTCCTCGCTCTCGGTGCGATTCACCGCCCCCGGCTCAAAGGCCGGCAGGCGCACCACATAGTCCAGCGCGGGGTTGAAGGTCACGGTGTAGATCATTGGTCAGGTTCGACCTCCTTGATGATGGCATGTTTTGCGTAAACTTTGTCCGGCAGGCGGTCGGTGATGATGCAGCCCCGCTCAAGGGGGGCCACCGTCACCGCCGAGACGCGGCCGAACTTGGAAGCGTCCGCCAGGATGTAGCTCACATAGGCCTGGTCCATGGCGGTGGATTTCACCAGCGCCTCCTCCGGGTCGGGGGTGGTGTAGCCCTGGCTCAGGGCGATGCCGTTCACCCCAAGGAAGGCTTTGGTGAAGTTGTAGCGGGAAAGGCCCTGCACCGCCGCGGCGCCCACGATGGCCTCGGTGCCCGGCTTGAGCATGCCCCCCAGCACATAGGCCTTGAAGCCCTTCTGCACCAGCTTCTGGGCGTGCATCACGCCGCTCGTCACGATCACCGCGCCCCCCGGCTGCAGGAAGTCCAGCATCATCAGAGTGGTGCTGCCCGCGTCCAGAAAGACCACGTCGTCCGGCTGGATCTGCTTTGCCGCATAGCGGGCGATGGCCTGCTTTTCGGCCACGTTCAGCTGCTCCTTGGCGCTCATGGCCGCTTCGCCGGAGTCGAAGGCCTCTTCCCGGGCCACCGCGCCGCCGTGCACTTTGTTTAGTTTGCCCTGCCCGGCCAGGAGTATCAGATCCCGCCGGATGGTGGACTCGGATGCGTCCAGCGCCTGGGCCAGCTCGGTGACGGTGGCCGCCCGCTTTTTGTGCAGCAGCTCCTGGATGGCCGCGAACCGCTCTTCTGCCAGCATTCCCCTCACTTCCTTTCTTCTGCCTTCACTATACCACGGCAAATAATCAAAATCAAGCAAATTCATTCACAAGAGCGCACAAATTTGGCGGCGTATTTTGGTCACTGTGCATAGTTTTGACTGATTTCTCCCGAAATGAGGGCAAATTTCTCCTTTTAAACGCGAAATCTGTCAAAAATCGCGCACGTTCGCGCACGATAGAACGCAAAAAAGGTCCCGGCACGGAATGTGCCGGGACCGGAAGGTTTGACGGGTGGGGTCAGTCCGTTTCGGGGGCGGTCAGGTCCTCCTCCAGCAGGCGGGCCTTCACCTGCAGCAGGCTGGCCGCCTCGGTGGAAAAGCAGCGCACGCCCTGCCGGGCATAGCGCACCACCTGATTGGGGCTGCCCGCGTGCACCCCGCAGATGCACACCGGCGCGCCCGTGCCGGCCGCCGCCTCGAGGACCATGCCCACCAGCCGGTGCACCGCCGGGCTGCGGGCGCTGAAAAAGTCGGAGAAGCGGCCGTCCAGCCGGTCGGCGGCGTAGGTGTACTGCACCAGGTCGTTGGTGCCCACCACCAGAAAACGGCACCCGGCGGCCAGGATGTCCCCCGCCAGCAGGGCGGCGCTGGGGGTCTCCACCATGCAGCCGAACTCCATCTCATCGTTGAACACGACGCCCCGGCGGCGCAGGGTGCGGCGGGCCTTTTCCACATGATGCATGGCCCGCTGCCAGTCCTCCGGGCAGGAGACCATGGGGATGGCCACCCGCAGCGGCCCCCGGGCCCCCGCCCGCAGCAGCGCGCACAGCTGCTCTTCGAACATCTGGGGGTGGGCAAGGCTCATCCGCAGGCCCCGCATGCCCAGGGCGGGGTTGGGGGAAGCCTCGGTGAGGCCGGGCACGCTCTTGTCCGCGCCGATGTCGAAGGTGCGCACCGTCACCGGCTTGCCGCCCGCGGCCTGCAGGCAGCTGAGGTAGAAATAATACTGCTCCTCCTCGCTGGGGATGCGCCCCGCCATGATGGAGAACTCGCTGCGCAAAAGGCCCACGCCCTCCGCGCCCGCCTGCATGGCCAGCTCCACGTCCTCGGGGCCGGAGCAGCTGGCCATCAGGGCCACATGGGCGCCGTCCTTGGTGCGGCAGGGCCCCGCCGCGCCCAGGGCCGCCAGCCGTTTTTTCAGGATGGAAGCGCCCACGATGCGCCGCTGGGCGTCCTTGCGCACGGCCTCGTCCGGCTCCAGGATGAGGCGGCCGTTGTCCGCGTCCAGCACCGCGCCGGCGGCGCAGTTCTGGCTCAAAAAGCCCGCCCCCAGCTGCACCACCGCGGGGATGCCCATGGTGCGGGCGATGATGGAGGCGTGGCTCTGTTCGCTGCCCTCGGCGCAGGCCACCCCCAGCAGCATGCCCCGCCCGATGGAGACGATGTCGCTGGGATAGATGTATTCGCTCACCAGGATGGAGGGCGTTTCCAGCCGCAGGGGGGTGCGGGGCCGCCCGTCCAGGATGTTCACCACCCGGCGGCAGGCGTCCAGCACGTCCATCGCCCGCTGGCGTATGTAGTCGTCGTCGGCGGCCTCGATGCGCCCGGCGTACAGCTGGGCCGCCCGCTCCACCGCGGGGGCCGCCCCCGCGCCGGCGGCGATGTAGGAGGCGATCTCCCGGTTGAGGCCGGGGTCGTCCAGCATCACCTGCTGGAACAGAAAGATGTCCTTGTCGGTGCCCACGGCGGCCTCTTCCAGAAGGCGAAGCTCGTCCTTCGCCAGCACCACCGCCGCGTTCAGCAGGGCCTGTTCCCGGCCGGGGGTCTGCACCACCCGTTCCAGGCCCGGCCCGCTGTGCTGCAGCCGCCGCACGGGTCCCATCACCAGACCCGGCGACGCCGTCGCGCCCTGATACATCTGCATGGATGCTCCCCCTTTCCAACGAAGGCCCTGTGAAAAACGGCCTTACTGCTCGGTGAGAACAAAGCGCACCAGCGCTGTCAAAAACTCGCCCGGCACCGCGGCGGACACCGCCGCCTCCATCGGGCGCCAGCCCGCCTCCTGCCGCAGCAGCGGGTAGAAGCGGGCGGCCGCCTCGCCGTCGCTCTTTTGCAAAAAAGCCTCGCACAGCTCGTCCGCGGTGTAAATGCCCACCGGGTCCACCCCGGCCAGCTCGGCCGCCCGCTCCAGCGGGGCCAGCGCCCGGGCCTGCTCGGTGGCGCACCAGCGCTCCATGGGGCGCAGCGCCGCGCCCTCGGTCAGCGCCAGCGAGGGGCTGCGGCTGATGGCCGAGCGCAGCAGCCGCGCATAGGGCCGCACGAACCGCTCGGCCAGCTTTTTGTCCTCCCCCGCCCGCAGGGCGTAGGCGGTGCCCGCAAGGCGGCCGAAGGCCCGGTAGCAGTCCTGATAGCCCAGGGCGATGTTCCGCTTCGCCGTGGCGGGCTCAAAGCGCAGGATGGGCCCCAGGTCCCAGTAGCTGCGCACGCAGGTGGTGGGCAGGCCGGTGAGGTTGGGCAGGGTCACGCCCACGCCGTCCACGTCCACCGCCAGCAGCTCCTCCGCGCCCATCCGGGCCGCGAGACCCAGGGGCATGTTGTCGGACCAGCCGCCGTCGATGTATTCCTCCCCGTCGATGGTGCGGGCCTGAAAGGCCGGGAAGCAGGCCGCCGAGGCCAGCATGTAGTCCGCAAGGCGGCCTTCGGGTATCTCTTCCAGCGTCAGCTTCAGGGGCCGCAGGGTGTTTTTCTGCACCGTCACAAGGCCGTAGCGCACCGGCGCCGCCCGCAGGGCCTTTTCGTCCACCACCCGGCGCACGGTGGCCTCCAGCGGGGTCACGTCCATGCCGCCGTGCTCCACCGCCGCCTGCAAAAAGTCGCCCCAGTCGGCGGGGCGGCCATCCGGGGCCGGCTCCATCACCTGCCCGTCGCCGATGGTCAGCCACATCTCCTGGGCCAGTTCCCAGTCGTCCAGGGCGAAGAGCGCCCCGTTCAGGCACCCCACCGAGGTGCCCGCAATCACGCCGGGGCGCCAGTCCAGCTCGTCCAGGGCCTTGTAGACCCCCACCTGATAGCTGCCCTTGGCGCCGCCGCCGGCCAGCACAAGACCTTTTGTCATCCCAGCGTCCTTTCCGGCCCGGGGGCCACGTGTGGTTTCTTTATTATACCATATTATACCACGGAATTATGACGGAACAAAGACTGTGGCGGCGGAGAGGGTGGCCGAATTGACAAAATACGGCGCGGATTTTGCAAGTTCCCTTGCTCTTTGCGGGAAAACAGGATATAATGAAACAGAAATAGTGCGCCGTCCGGTAGCCTGCCGCGGAATGCGGCAGGCTGTTTTACACCGGGACGCCAAAAATCTAAAGGAGGGTCTCATTTTTATGAACGCGATGTTCCTTGTGGCGGCGGGCGCGGTGCTGGCGCTGGGCTTTGCCGCCGCCATGTTCCGGCGTGTGAAGGGCCAGCCCGTGGGGACCCCGCAGATGGAGAAGATCTCCAATGCGGTGAGCAGCGGCGCCACCGCCTATCTGAAGCGGCAGTACAAGGGCGTGGCCGTCTTCTTCGCGGTGGTCTTCTGCATCCTGCTGGCCATGGCCGCCATGGGCTTTTTGAGCTACTTCACTCCCTTCGCCTTCGTCACCGGCGGCTTCTTCAGCGGTCTGGCGGGCTTCATCGGCATGAAAACGGCCACCATGGCCAACTGCCGCACCGCCAACGCGGCCTCCGAAAGCCTGAACCGCGGCCTGCGGGTGGCCTTTTCGGCGGGCAGCGTCATGGGCTTCACCGTGGTGGGCCTGGGGCTTTTGGATCTGTCGTTCTGGTATTTCTTCCTGCGCTTCTGGTACACCGCCGTTGACCCGGTGGCCAGCACCGAGCTGCTGATCCAGAACATCACCTCCAACATGCTCACCTTCGGCATGGGCGCGTCCAGCATGGCCCTGTTCGCCCGTGTGGGCGGCGGCATCTTCACCAAGGCCGCCGACGTGGGCGCCGACCTGGTGGGCAAGGTGGAGGCGGGCATCCCCGAGGATGACCCCCGCAACCCCGCCGTCATCGCCGACAACGTGGGCGACAACGTGGGCGACGTGGCCGGCATGGGCGCCGACCTGTATGAGAGCTATGTGGGCTCCATCGTCTCCACCTGCGCCCTGGCCGTGGCCGCGGGCTACGGCGCGAGCGGCGTCAGCGTGCCCATGCTGCTGGCGGCGCTGGGCGTTCTGTGCTCCATCGTGGGCAGCTTCTTCGTCAAGACCAAGGAGGGCGCCAGCCAGAAAAACCTGCTCACCGCCCTGCGCACCGGCACCTACATCGCCAGCGCCCTCATCGCGGTGTGCGCCTGGTTCGCGGTGCACTGGCTGCTGCCCGCCGAGCACGCCACCGGCGTGTTCATCGCGGTCATCAGCGGTCTGGTGGCGGGCGTTGCCATCGGCGCCATCACCGAGTACTACACCTCTGACACCTACAAGCCCACCCGGAACTTAAGCGCCTCCAGCGAGACCGGCAGCGCCACCGTCATCATCAGCGGCCTGTCCCTGGGCATGCTGAGCACCGTGGCCCCCGTGGTCATCGTGGGCGTGAGCGTTCTGCTGAGCTACTTCTGCGCCGGCGGCGTTTCCGACTTCAACATGGGCCTCTACGGCGTTGGCGTGAGCGCCGTGGGCATGCTCAGCACCCTGGGCATCACCCTGGCCACCGACGCCTACGGCCCCATCGCCGACAACGCCGGCGGCATCGCCGAGATGACCCACATGCCCGCCGAGGTGCGCCAGCGCACCGACGCGCTGGATTCCCTGGGCAACACCACCGCCGCCACCGGCAAGGGCTTTGCCATCGGCAGTGCGGCCCTCACCGCCCTGGCCCTCATCGCCAGCTACATCGACAAGGTGCATCAGATCAAGCCGGACATGGCCCTGGACCTGACCATCACCAACCCCACCACCCTCATCGGCCTGTTCATCGGCGGCATGCTGCCCTTCCTGTTCGCGGCGCTGACCATGGACGCGGTGGGCAAGGCGGCCCAGAGCATCGTGGTGGAGGTGCGCCGTCAGTTCTCCACCATCACCGGCCTGATGGAAGGCAAGGCGGAGCCTGACTACGCCCGCTGTGTGGACATGTGCACCCGCAGCGCCCAGAAGCTGATGCTGGCCCCCGCCCTCATCGCGGTGATCGTGCCCGTTGTGGTGGGCCTCATCCTGGGCGTGAACGGCGTGGCGGGCCTGCTGGCCGGCACCACCGTCACCGGCTTCGTGCTGGCCGTGATGATGGCCAACTCCGGCGGCGCGTGGGACAACGCCAAGAAGTACATCGAGAGCGGCCAGCACGGCGGCAAGGGCAGCGACTGCCACAAGGCCGCCGTGGTGGGCGACACCGTGGGCGACCCCTTCAAGGACACCTCCGGCCCCGCCATCAACATCCTCATCAAGCTGACCAGCATGGTCTCCATCGTGTTCGCCGGCCTGATCGTGGCGGTGCATCTGCTGTAAATCTCTTTCAAGCGCCAAAAGGCCCCGGGACATTACGGCGATGCCCGTAAAACAGTGAATCCTCCCTACGAATCTTTCGCAGGGAGGATTTTTTGTAATAGCAAGACAGCCTCGTATGCACTACACCGAACGGTGTATAGAAGTGCGCCCTTTTGTTTGTTCCTGGAGATTTTGCGCCGGTGCAGCTTCTCGACAAACCGGAAGTTATCCGTATCTGTTTCCTTTATTATCATAATAGTAAACACTCATGGAATACTCTTTTTCTGGATTTTTAATATAAATCAAATCCATATTGGTTGTGTCATATTTTAACGGTTCTTTTCTCACACCATTTACAGTATAGATTATTTCTGCATATTCAGTTTGAGCACCATTGAACCAAATCAAATCATACCATTCACCATTTATGATGGCTCCGCCAATAATAATATCTTCATTTTGCCTGTTTGTAGATGTCAAAAACTTATATTTTCCATTTGATGTCGGCTCAAATACCGCAATAGTTGATTTTCCATTTGCACTATAAGCACAGCTAATGATGTATTTGTCAATTTCAATTTCTTTTGAAACAGTCCAACTGTCACCTTTTGGAATTGCATTATTTAATAATTCTTCTCTGCTTTCAACTGTATTACCTTTAGGCAATGTGTTTGAGAAATGCAGTAATGCACCGATAATACATATAAGCGGTATCAGTACATACAATAAACGCTTCTTATTCAAAATAGCAGCCCCCTCAAATTTCCGATGTGCCGAAGTGTTCATCCTCAGTTTATCATGAAAAGTGAACTCCAGCAAGAACGGGCACAGCAAAAACTGCTGTGCCTGTTAACTGTTTTATGCGCACCGTACCTTTGTCCCGGGGCCTTTTTTCATTTCAGTTTTGCCAAAAGCTGCGCCGTGGTCATAAAGCCGGTGCGCTCAAAGCGCCCCAAACGGAAGAGGCACTCCGGCGAGCGGGTGAGCATGTTGGAGTACTCCTCGCTGGTCATGGTGGCCTGCATGCCCGCCGCCTTCAGCGCTTTTTCCGCGTTCGCATCCAGCGCGCCGTAGGGGTAGGCGAAGGAGGGCAGCAGCGCCACCCCCGCCACCACGAACACCACATAGGCGAAGGGCAGATGGAGCGAGGCACCCCGCACCCAGGGCACCGCCAGCGCCGCCGACACCCACAGCCACACCAGCGCGGCGGCAGCGCTGGCAAAGAATTTCCAGTGTTGTTTCATGCGTATCCCTCCCGGCCATCCTATGACGGGCGGCGGGGGCCCGTTCGGCATAGGGAGAGGCGTGTCCGGGCACACTCTTTTCAGAAAAAGAGCCGCCGGCAGAAAACCGGCGGCAGCGGGAGGCAGGCATGGAGCGTTTCAGGGAAAAAGACGGAAAAAGCCCGGCGGGGCAGAAATTTTTCGGCGGAGGGTTCTGCGGCTGGTACTTCAAGTGCCAGGGCCCCGGCGGCAGTCTGGCCCTCATCCCGGCGGTGCACGCCGGGGGCGGCTCGCTGCAGCTCATCACCGAGGGGGAGAGCCGGAACGTCCCCTTCGCCGCCGGACAGTGCGCCGTGAGCGCCGCCCGGCCCCGGGCGGCGCTGGGGCAGAACCTTTTCTGCGAAAGGGGGCTGCGCCTGGCGGTGGATGCGCCGGGCCTCGCCGCGTCGGGCGAGGTGCGCTTCGGGCCGCTCTCGCCCCCGGCCTGGGACGTGATGGGCCCCTTTTGCGCCGTGCCCTTTCTGCAGTGCCGCCACCGGGTGGCCAGCATGGCCCACTCCCTTTCCGGGCGGCTTGTGGTGAACGGGCGGGTCTTTGACTTTGACGGCGGCAGGGGCTACATCGAGGGGGACCGGGGCAGGTCCTTCCCTTCGGGCTACCTCTGGACCCAGTGCCTGTTCGAGGGCGGCTCGCTGATGCTGGCCGCGGCCCAGGTGCCCCTCGGCCCGGCGGCCTTCCGGGGAGTCATCGCCCTGGTGCGGCTGGAGGGAACGGAGTGGCGGCTGGCCAGCTATCTGGGGGCCCGGGTCACCGCCCTGGGGGGCGGCGGGGTCACGGTGCGCCAGGGGGAGCTGTGCCTTTCTGCCCGGCGGCTGGGCGGGCCGGGCCACGCGCTGCGGGCCCCCGCCGCCGGTGTGATGGAGCGCACCGTGCGGGAGAACCTTTCCTGCCCCGCCGCTTACCGGCTGACCAAGGGCGGGCGGGTGCTGATGGACCTGACGGCGGAAAACGCCTCCTTTGAATACGAGTATCCCTGAACGGCCTTCTGTTTTTGCCCCGGATGTGGTATACTGGCGCTGAAAAAACACATTTGCGGGGTGTTTTGCATGGCGGAGAAAAAAGCGGCGGAACGGGTATGGCGCGCTGCCGGCTGGGTGTGGCTGGCCGCGGCCTGGCTGGCGGGGGTGGCGCTGATGTGGCGCTTCGGCCGCTCGCTGCTGGACAGCGACATGGCCTCCGAGATGGTGCTGGCGGACCTTTTGAACCGGGAGGGGGGCGTGCTCTCCCAAAACTGGTACTACTCCACCGAGCTGCGGGTGTTCTGCCAGCAGCTGCTGTTCAAGCTGGGGCTGCTGGTCTTTCCCGGCAACTGGCACGCCGCCCGGATGCTGGCCCAGGGCCTGCTCTCGGCGCTGCTGGCTGGGTCCTATCTCTTCTTTGCCCGGGGCGCGGGGTTTTGGAAAAGCGCCCCCTGGGCGGCGGGGGCGCTGCTGTGCCCCTTCGGCTTCTGGCAGCTCTACCACGGGGTGCTGGGAGGCTTTTACTTTGTGCACATGACCTTTGTGCTGGCGAGCCTGGGCCTTGCGGTGCGGCTGGTGCGCCCGGTCTCGCGCCTTCGCACCGCCCTCACGGCGGCGGCGCTGGCGCTGGTGAGCTTTGCCGCCGGCCTTAACGGGGTGCGGCTGCTGATGAACCTCTATGTGCCGCTGGCGGCGGGGTGCGCCCTGCTGCTGTTGCTGCGCTTTTTGCAGGCGCCCCTGGGCGCGGACTGGGCGGAGCGGCCCCAGGTGCGGGCCTTTGCCGCCGTCCTGCTGGCCTGCGCCTGCTCGCTGGCGGGCTATCTGGTCAACCGCCGGGTGCTGGCCGCGGCCTACTCCTTTCAGGACCAGAGCGCCCGCAGCTGGACGGCCCTCTCCCTCACCGGCATCCTGGAGGTGTGGGGCGATTTTCTGGCCCTCTTCGGCTACCCGGCGGACCGCTGGCAGCAGGCGGCCACCGGGGCGGTGCCCCTGTTCTCCCTGCCCGGCCTGCTGGGCGCGGCGGGCATCCTGCTGGCAGGGGCGGTGGTGCTGGCGCTGGCATGGCTGCTGAAACAGGGCGGGGCGCTGCCCTTTGCCCACCGGCTGGTGGGGGTCACCCTGGCGGCCTGCCTTGTGGTGGATGGGGTGGCCTTCGCCTGCATGAACGACGGCGAGGCCATCAACGGCAGCTACTGGCTGCCGGTGGCGCCCCTTGCCATCGCGGCGGTGGCCGCGGCGGCGGAAGCCTTCCCCCTGCGGCGGCCCGCTCTGCGCCGGGCGCTGGCGGGATGCCTTGCGGCGCTGGTGGTCTGTGTCAGCACCGGGGCCACCCTGCGCTTTGCCGCCGCCCCGCCCCACGGCGGCGGGCTGGAAACGGTGGCCGGCTGGCTGAAAGACCAGGGCTACACCAGGGGCTGGGCCACCTTCTGGCAGGCGAACGTGATCACCGAACTCACCGACGGGGCCATCGAGATGTGGCAGACGGAGGACCTTGCCTCCCTGCAGATGCGCCCCTGGCTGCAAAAGACCAGCCACGCCGCGCCTCCCGAGGGCCGCGCCTTTGTGCTGGCGGCCCCCGGCGAGATAAACCAGTCTCTGCCCTGGGCGGGGCAGGCGGAAGTGGTCTGGTCCGACGAGGCCGGCCGGGTGGTCTTTGAACTGAAGCAATGAAAAAAGCGTCCCCTTTCCCAAGGGGACGCTTTTTCACATGTTCAGAGGAATTCGGGGAAAACTTCGCTCTCCAGCCCCCGCACGGCGGCCAGGGGCAGCCGCTGGCCGCCCTCAAAAAGGAGCAGGCCGGCGGCCTCGTCCACCCGGCGCAGCCGCCCGGTGAACACCCGGAACGCGCCGCCCTCCTTTTTTGCGTCCGGCTCGAACCAGGTCACCGTCACCTGGGGACGCTGGGCCAGCCGTTCGGTCAGCAGGCGCAGCTTTTCGTCCAGCGCCGCCGCCGCGTCCTCCGCCAGCTCCACCGCCGGCTCGGTGAGGCGCGCCGCCTCCCGGATGGCCGCCTCGTAGCCCGCCAGCGCCGCAAAGGGGGAAAACTGGGCCGCCCGCTCCGCGCCGGTCAGGGGCTTTGCCCGGGGCATGGCGGGGCGGGGCAGGTCCAGCATATCGTCGTAACGGCTCATTTTCCTCCCCCTCTCACGCCTTGTGACCGCCGATCTGGTCGTTGCGCAGTTTCCCGGTGGCCCCATCCTCCAGGTCCATGCCCTTGAGGATGGCGTTCTTTCCGTATTTCTTCTTGATGCCCAGCATCGCCGCCTGCATCTTCTTCTCTCTGGCCCGGCGGGCGGCGGCCTGCTGCTCTTTGGCGGCCTCGGCCCCCCAGTCGTGGAACAGGTCCAGCTGGCGGCACACCGGGGCGGCCTGGGCCTCTTCCTCGGTCAGCACCCGCCCGGCGGTGAGGGTGAGCCGCCGCACCAGCAGCGCCGGGTCGGCGATCTTTTCCATCAGCGCCTGGGCCGCCGCCACCAGTTCCCGGGCGGAGGCGGTGGGCGTTTCCAGCCGGGCGGTGGCGTGCACCGGCTTGGGGGTGCTGCGCCCGTAGTGGTCGGTCACCACCGGCCCCCGGTAGGCCGCCCGCCGTGCCGGGTCGGTGAGGTTTTCGATGTCGTAGCCCACCGCCAGGGTCAGCCGGTCGGTCACAAGGCCCTGGTCCACCAGGTCCAGCGCCAGCGCGTCCGCCATCTCCCGCACCGCCAGCGCCGCCTTTTCAAAGGGGTAGGGGCATTGCAGCACCTGCCCGCTGCCCACGCTGTGGTCGGCGGGCTCGTAGGCCTTGATGTCCGCCATGGTGCAGCTCTCAAAGCCCCAGGCGTGGTCGATGAGCAGCTCGGCGTTCACCCCGAACAGCCGGAACAGCTTTTCCTGCCCCGCGTCCGAGAGGGAAACGCGCGCCACATCCCCCATGGTGGCCATGCCGTTCTCCTCCAGCCGCCTCGCGATGCCCCGGCCCACCCGCCAGAAGTCGGTGAGGGGGCGGTGGTCCCAGTATTTCTGCCGGTAGCTGCGCTCGTCCAGCCGGGCCACCCGCACGCCGTTTTCGTCCGGCGGGCAGTGCTTTGCCTCGATGTCCATGGCCACCTTGGCCAGATACAGGTTCGGCCCGATGCCCGCCGTGGCGGTGATGCCGGTGGCCTCCAGCACCTGCCGCACCGCCTCGCGGGCAAAGGCCTCGGCGGTCACGCCGGCGCTTTTTAAATAATCCGTGGCGTCGATGAACACCTCGTCGATGGAATAGACGTGGATGTCCGCCGGGGCGGCAAAGCGCAGATACACCTGATACACCCTGGCGCTCACCTCGATGTAGTGGGCCATCCGGGGCGGAGCCACCAGAATGTCCATCTCCAGCGCCGGGTCGGCGGCGAGGGCCGTCTCGTCCCAGCTTTTGCCGGAAAACGCGCCCCCCGGCGCTTTGGCCCGCCGGCGGCGGTTGGCTTTTTCCACCGCCTGCCGCGCCTCGAACAGACGCGCCCGGCCGGGCACGCCGTAGGCTTTCAGCGCCGGCGACACCGCAAGGCAGATGGTCTTGTCGGTGCGGCTCTGGTCCGCCACCACCAGATGGGTGGTCATGGGGTCCAGGCCCCGTTCCACGCACTCCACCGAGGCGTAGAAGGATTTCAGATCAATGGCAAGATAGGTGCGCCCGCTCAAAAAAGCCCGCCCCCTTTCCCCTATATTTTACAGGGTTTTGGAGGCGGGCGCAAATCCATTTGTTTACAGGTTCACCAGTACGAGGCACACGGCGGACAAAGCCAGGCCCAGCTTTTCCCGGCGGGTGAGGGCGCGGTGAAAGACCAGCACGTCCACCGCCGTCACCGCCGCAACCGAGCCCACGCTCAGCACCGGGTAGGCCACGCCGGTGGGCACCGTTTCCAGGGCGTTCATCATCAAAAGGGAGGAAAGGGCGCTGCACGCGCCCATCGCCGCACCCAGCGCCACCCCGGCGGGGGGCAGCTTGGGCGCGCGCACAAGGCGGGGCAGGGCCAGCACCGCGCAGGCGGCAAACAGCACGAAGAGAAAGACGGGCCGGTATTCCGCCAGGGCGCATTTCTGGAACACCTTGCCGGTGAACTCCACCGCGCCCCCCAAAAGGAACACCGCCAGCGGCCCCTTTGCCGCCGCGCGCCCGCCGCCGCCCCACAAGGCGGCCATCACCGCCACCGAGGCGGCCAGACCCGCCAGCTGCACGGCCGAGGGCACCTCGCCCCACAAAAGGGCCGAGCAGAGGATGGGCACCAGGATGCCCAGCCGCTGATAGAGGGTGGTCACCCCCGCGCCCTTTTCCCGCACGCTTTTTTCCACCGTGACAAGGCACAGCAGATAGAGCCCGCCGCTCAAAAGGCCGAACCACACCGCAAAGGACATGCTGGAGGCCGGGGTCATGGCCCCGGCCAGCGCCCCGGCCAGCTGCCCCGGCGCGGGGAAAGAGAGGGCCGGGGCCTGCAGCGCGGCCATCAGCCCCGCTAGCGCCGCCGAGGCAAAATAGCTCCAGCCCAGCACCGCCCGGCCATCCCAGCCGCGGCGGCTGGCAAACGCCAGCACGATGTTCACCAGCGAGGTGCACGCCACCGCGCCCAGCAGAAAGACCATGGAAATCCCTTCTTTTTCAGCCGCCCGCGGCGGTGAGCGCCGCTTCGATGGAACGGCGGCGCGCCAGCCAGTAGACAAGGCCCACCGCGTCCGCCAGCAGCCAGCCGATGGGCACCGACCACCAGATGCCCGCCACCCCGAACACCGGCAGGGCGGACAGGCCGTAGGCCAGCGCCACCCGGGTGCCCAGGGAGATGACCGTGAGCACCATGCTCATGAAGGGGATGCCCACCGCACGGTAGAGCCCGTAGAAGAGGAACAGGCAGCCGATGGCGGGGTAAAAGGCCCCCTCGATGCGCAGGTACTGCACGCCGATGTCCAGAATTTCCGTTTCAGAAGCTTCCACAAAAATGCCCATCAGCGGCCGGGCGAAGAGGAACACCACCGCGCTGACCGCGGCGGAAAAGCCCGCCGCGCAGCCCACCGCCGCGGCCATGCCCCGGCGGATGCGGTCGGGCTTGCCCGCGCCGTAGTTCTGGGCCACAAAGGTGGAAAAGGCGTTGCCGAAATCCTGCACCGGCATGTAGGCAAAGGCGTCGATCTTGACCCCCGCGGCAAAGGCGGCCATCACCGCCGGGCCGAAGGAGTTCACCCGCCCCTGCACCATCAGGATGCCGAAGTTCATCACCGACTGCTGGGCGCAGGTGAGCAGCGAAAACCGGGCGATGCGGGCCAGGTTCTCCCGTCCCAGCCGCCACTGCCGCCGCCCGGGCAGCAGCCGGGGCCAGCGCAGGGCGGTGTAGGCCGCCATGGCGACGCCGGAGAGGTACTGGGCGATGACGGTGGCCGCCGCCGCGCCCTCCACCCCGAGGCCCAGGCCCACCACGAACCACAGGTCCAGCGCGATGTTCACCGCCGCCGAAAGGCCCAGGAACACCAGCGGGGCCGCCGAGTCCCCCACCGCCCGCACAAGGCAGGCGAAGAAGTTGTAGAGGAAGGTGGCGGGGATGCCCAGAAAGATGACCCACAGATAGGCCCGCATCAGGGCGTAGTTTTCCGCCGGCACCTGCAGAAAGCGCAGGATGCCGTCCAGAAAAGCGAAGGAAAAGGCGGTGAGCGCCGCCGTGATGAGGGCGATGAGGCAGAAGGAGGAGAACACGCTGCGGCGCAGCTCTTCCAGGTCCTGCCGGCCCCACTCCACCGAGAACACCGCCCCGCTGCCCAGGGCCAGGCCCAGCAGGATGGAGGTGAGAAAGGTCATCAGAGTGTAGGCCGAGCCCACCGCCCCCAGGGCCGCCGCGCCCAGGAAGCGCCCCACGATGAGGGTGTCCGCCACATTATAAAGCTGCTGCAGCATGTCCCCCGCGATGAGGGGCAGGCTGAACAGAAGCATGGTCTTTGCCACTGGGCCCGCCGTCAGATCCCGGCGCATAGGCTTCGCCTCCCGCAATTGTCAGGTCGGGCCCGCCGTCGGGCGGGCCGCCTTTCTATCATATACCCCGGCGGCAAAAAGCACAAGCGGGCAAAACAGACCGGCGGCGAAGCTTTTGCAAAAGCTTCGCCGCCGTCATGGTTTTTTCAAAGGCCCCCGCAGCCCCCGCAGCCGGTGCAGCCCGCGCCGTCGGCGGGCCGGCCGAACACCTGCTCGTAGAGCCGGCGGGCGGTGGGGGTGGCGGCAAGGCCGCCCTCGGCGGTCTCCTTGAGGGCGGGAGACATGGCGTCCCCCACCTTCTTCATGGCCACGATGACCTCGTCGGCGGGGATGGCGCTTTCGATGCCCGCCAGCGCCAGCTCGGCAGCCACAAAGGCCCCCGCCACGCCGGAGGCGTTGCGCTTGATGCAGGGGATCTCCACAAGGCCCGCCACCGGGTCGCACACAAGGCCCAGGATGTTCTTCAAAGCGATGGCCACCGCGCCGGCGGCCTGCCGGGGGCTGCCCCCCGCCAGCTCCACGATGGCGGCGGCGGCCATGGCCGCCGCGCTGCCGCACTCGGCCTGGCAGCCGCCCTGGGCTCCGGCCACGCTGGCGTTGGCGGTGATGACCATGCCCACCGCGCTGGCGGTGAACAGCGCCATCACGCAGTCGCGCTCGGCGCAGCCCCGCTCCTGCTGCATGGTCAGCACCGCCGCGGGCAGGATGCCGCAGCTGCCGGCGGTGGGGGCCGCCACCACCCGGCCCATGGCAGCGTTCAGCTCGCTCACCGCCAGCGCCCGGTAGAGCGCGCCCCCCAGCACGCCTCCGGTGAGGTTCTTGCCGCTTTCCACCGCCCGGCGCATCTTGAAGGCGTCGCCGCCGGAGAGGCCGCTGGCCGAGCGCAGGTCCTCCTCACAGCCCGGGCCGATGCAGGCGGCCATCACGGCGTAGGTGTCCCGCATCTGGGCGAACACCTCGGCCTCGGTCTTTTCCAGCTGCCGCGCCTGCTGGCGCAGCACCAGCGCCGAGATGGGCTCGCCCGCCGCCTTGGCGGCGGCCACGAGACCGGCGATGGAATCGTATTTCAGTTCGTCCGTCATGTCCTGTTTCCCCCTCCGATGGGCTGCAGCATGGTGGAGGAGAGGATGTTGGGCAGAGCCTCCACCTCCCGGTTCAGCGCGCTGTCGAAGCTGCCGTCCATTTCAATGGTCATCACGGCCTCGCCCCCCTTTTCCTGGCGGGCCAGCCGGAAGTTGCAGATGTTCACCCCGTGGGCCGCCAGCACGTCGGTGACGGCGGCGATGGTGCCCGGGGTGTCCCGGTGGAGCACGATGAGGGAGGTGTACTGGCCGGTGATCTGCACCTCCATGCCGTTCACCGCGGTGATGAGGATGTTGCCCCCGCCCACGCTGGCCCCCTGCACCGTCACCGACCGGCCGGACGCGTCCCACAGAAGGATGCGGGCGGTGTTGGGGTGGGCGCCGTCCAGCTCCACCGTCTCGATGGAGACGGCAAGGCCTGCCGCCTCGGCCAGCTCCGGGGCGCGGCGGATGCGCTCGTCGTCCGGGGCCATGCCCATGATGCCGGCGATGATGGCCTTGTCGGTGCCGTGGCCCTTGTAGGTCTTGGCAAAGCTGCCGTGCAGCTGAATGACCGCCTTCACCGGCTCGGCGGCCAGCACCGCCCGGGCAACGCCCCCGATGCGGGCCGCGCCTGCGGTGTGGCTGCTGGAAGGCCCGATCATCACCGGGCCCAGGATGTCGAATACATTCATAGCCATGTTCCTCCTGATGAATGTTGAGGTCAGCGGCGGCTGATGCGCCACAGCGCCGCCAGCACCGCCGCAAAGGCGGCGGCCAGCACGCCCATGGCCGCCAGCAGAATGCCCGGCTGCCGCTGCACCGCGGCCCAGAGACCCTCCACCTCTTCGGGGACCGGGGTGGCTTCGGGCGGCGCGGTCTCCTGCCCGGCGGCGCTGCTGCCGCTGTCCGGCGCGGGCGTGGCGGCGGGCGGGTCCACCACCGCGCCGTCCAGGTCCGCCGCCAGCCGGTCCGCCACCAGCATGCAGGCGGCCTCAAGGGGGGCCTGCATGTCCGCGTTGATGGCGGTCTGGTTCTCGTCGTTCACACCGGCGTACTCGTTGGCCAGCAGATACAGCTGCACCCCCGCGTCGGTGAAGAAGGTGTCCCACACCAGCGCGCGGAAGGTCTCGGCGTCGCCGGTGTCCGCGCCGCCGAACTGCAGCGCCACGAATTCTTCCGAGCGCACCGCCGCCGGGTCCGCGGCCTCGGCCAGCGCGGCGTAGTAGCCCTCCATCGCGTCGGAGAGCGCCTCGCCCGCCAGCAGCCGCTGGCCCAGGGCCACCCCGTCCAGGTCCGCCAGCCAGTCGCTCAGCGGAAAGTAGCCGGTGCCGTCGGCGGCGGCAAAGCTGGCCGAAAGGGCCTCGTAGCAGGCCGCCGCGTCCTGGGACATGCCCCGCACCGAGGCCGCCAGCTGCACGCAGTCGCCGCCCCAGGTGCAGATGATCTGGGGGATGCCGTAGCCATAGCCTGCCCCGGCGGCGGCCACAAGATGCAGAAAGTCCACCGTCTCCCCGGTGGGCAGGGTCACGTTTTTCAGGCTGCGCAGCGACGCGAGGGAGCTGTCGCTCTGCTCCGCCCAGTCGTTGAACTCCTGGTTTTCGCCGCCCAGCACCAGGCTCCACAGCGGGTCGTCGTACCGCGCGCCGCACAGGTAGTTCACCACCAGCTCCACCGGGTCGCTGGACGGGTGCTCGCCGGCCCAGTCCTCGGCCAGCGCCTCCAGCCGGCGCACGTCGTCCAGGATATCCTCCAGCGTGGGCGCGTCGGCCCGGGCGGCGAAAGGCCCTGCCGCCAGCAAAACGAAAAACAGCGCCAGCAGCGCGGCGGCAAAGCGGGAAAAAACAGAACGGCTCACGGCGTTTGGGCCCCCTTTCAAACGGAAAACAAGGCGGCCCGGGCCGCCTTTTCATCGCAGTATTATCATACCCTATCCCGCCCGGGCCGTCAAATCGGCAGTGCGCCCCTTGCGGCGGGCGTGCGCGAAGGTGTAGACTGAAAGCAGAGAGACACGGCGAAGGAGGGCGGCCGGCATGAAAAAGGAAAAACTGGGCGCTTTGGTGTTCTGGGCCAGCCTGCTGGTCCTGGCGGTGTGCGCCTTCCTGGTGGCGGGCCGCACCACGCTCATCCCCACCGGCATCCCGGGTGATGCGGTGGCCTTCGGCATGGGAGCGGAGGAGGTCACGCAGACCGCCGGCCCGCCGGACGGGACCCGCTCGGAGAACGGTGTGCGCACAGGCTTTTTTCTGTATTATTACCAGCGAGAGGTGCTGGGCTGCCCCGCCACCGTGAGCTATACCTTCCATGGCCGGCAGGAGAACCCCCGCGCCTGTGTGGCCGAGGCGGCTGTGGACATGGAGTTTGCGACCCAGGCGGAGTGCGACCGGATGCTGGAGGCGCTGTGCGCCCACTTCCGGGAGCTGATGGAGGGCGAGCCCCGCTTTGACGAATACGGCAGCGAGGGCCCGGTGCGGGCCTGGGACCCGCCGGAGCTTCTGCAGTCCCGCAGCATCACCAGCGCCCGGCGCAGTGTGTTCATCTCCCAGTTCCCCTGCCGCATCTTCCTGGAGGTGCGGGGGAACGGGTGACGGAGAAGGAGGAATGACGGAGCGGTACGAGAAAAGCCCGGTCAAAAGACCGGGCTTTTTGAATGGAGCGAAGTCCATGGACCGCCCGCCAGGGCGGCAGGGCCCCCGCGAAAGTTTGCGAAGCAAAATTTTGTGGGGAGAAGGAGGAGCAAGGGAGCGGGCGGATGGCGTTTTTTGTAAAAAACAAAAAGCGCCGGAGCAAAGCGAACTTTGGAGTGGCCGCCCCTCGGGCGGCGGGGCCCCCGGGGAAATTTGCGCAAGCAAAGTTTCACGGGGAGAAGGAGGAATGACGGAGCGGTATGAGAAAAGCCCGGTCAAAAGACCGGGCTTTTTGAATGGAGCGAAGTCCATTCCGACGTGGTGGGCCAGGCAGGGTTCGAACCCGCGACCAATCGGTTATGAGCCGACAGCTCTGACCAGCTGAGCTACTGGCCCGTTTTGTACCCGTCCATTATACCAGCCGCGGCCCGAAAAGGCAAGGCGAAGGCCGGCGCAAAAGGGCGGGCGAAAGCGCGAGGGGCGCGGCGGGGCCTCAGGGCTCCCCCGCGGGCTGCTGCCGGGGCGCGGCGGCCAGCTTTTTGAAAAGAAAAGCGTCCAGCAGCTCCCTCGGGAACACCGGCTCCCGATAGCCGAAGGCCTCCCGCAGGAAGTGCAGCGTCACCACCGTCTGCTTGCCCGCATCCAGCCGCAGGGCGAACAGGGTGTCCACCGGCTGGCCGGTGGGCTTGTGCAGCGTAAAGTGCAAAAGAAAGCTGCCGTCCGGCTGGCGGGCGCAGTCGTATTCGAACTCGTCCTGGTCGGTGCGGGCGGCCAGCGCGTCCAGGCACTCGTCGAAGGCGAGGGCGGTGCGGTATTCCAGGCACCCCTCGTCCCCGGCGGCCCTTTTGCGGCGCTTTGCCTCCAGCTGCTTTGCCATCCGCCAGCACAGCACGGCTGCGGCGGCGATGAGCAGGACGGAAAGAATGGCGGGCATGGCGTTTCCTCCTCAGTCTGCGGGGCGGTTCAGCGTGCGCTTGTAGAACAAAAGGAAAATGGTCAGGGTGGTGGCGCTGGCGATGAAGTCCGACGCGGGCTCCGCCAGATAGATGGCGAAGGGGTCGCCGCCCAGCACCATGGGCAGAACGATGGCCAGCGGGATGAGCAGGATGACCTTGCGCAGCAGCGCCAGGAACAGGCTCACCTTCGCCTGGCCCAGGCCCATGAAGGCCGCCTGGCAGCTCATCTGCGCGCCGAAGGCCCAGATGCCGCCGAAGAACACCGGCATGGCCTTCACCGTCAGGTCGATGAGCGCCGCGTCGGAGGTGAACATGCGGGACAGCGGCCATGCCAGCAGGCAGACCAGGGCAAAGGCGCTGATGGTGTAGGTCATGCTGATGAGGAACACCCGTTTGAAGGTGGCGCGCACCCGGTCCAGGTTCTTTGCGCCGTAGTTGTAGCTGATGATGGGCTGGGTGCCCTGGGTCAGCCCCTGCAGCGGCAGCACGATCAGCTGCATCACGCTCTGCAGGATGGTGATGGTGCCCATGTAGAGCTCGCCGCCGTATTGGGCCATGCCCCGGTTCAGGGTGATGGTCACAAGGCTCTCGGTGCTCTGCATGATGAAGGGCGAAACCCCCAGCGCGGCCACGCTGGCCAGGACCGGGGCGGAAAACCGCAGGTTCTTTCTGCGGATGCGCAGGGTGCTGCGGCCCGACAGCAGAAAGGCCAGCACCCACACGGCGCTCACCGTCTGGCTGAGCACGGTGGCGATGGCCGCGCCCTTGACCCCCATGTCAAACACAAAGATGAAAAGGGGGTCCAGTACGATGTTCAGCACCGCGCCGATGGCCACGCTGAGCATGGCGGTGCCGCTGCGGCCCTGGGCGCTGATGAAGGTGTTGAGGCCCAGCGCCAGCTGCACGCTCACCGTGCCCCACAGGTAGATGGTGATGTAGTCCTCGGCGTAGGGCAGAAGGTCGCTCGTCGCGCCGAAGGCGGTGAGAATGGGGGTGCGGAACAGCTGGAATGCCGCCGTCAGCGCCACGCTCAGCACCAGCAGCAGCGAGAAGCAGTTGCCCAGGATCTGCTCGGCGCCGTCCTTGTCCCCCGCGCCCAGGCGGATGCCCGCCAGGGGCGCGCCGCCCATGCCCGCGAAGGCCGCGAAGGCGGACACGATCATCAGCACCGGGAAGGTCACCCCCACGCCGGTGAGGGCGGTGGCGCCGATGTCCGGGATGTTGCCGATGTACATCCGGTCCACTACGTTGTAGAGCACGTTGATGAGCTGCGCGGCCACCGCCGGCAGCGAGAGTTTCAGGATGAGGCTGCCGATGGGCGCCTGCCCCAGCAGGCGGTCGCTGTCGGACGCGGCAGAAACGGGTTGGGTATCAGACAAGATGAAGGTCTCCTTTCCCGGCCCGGCGCTCCGCCCCGGGTTGCGGCGGGCGCGACGGGTGTGGTATAATGGCCCAAAACGCGCCATATCGATTCAACAGGGGCCCGCGCGGCGCGGCGCGGGCTTCTTTTCATTATAGCACGCCCGCCGCCCGAAGAAAAGGGCGGCCGCGGAAAGGAGCCGCCGTGAACGTCCGTCTCACCCTGTCCAAGAAGACCTACTACGCGCTGGGCATGCTCAGCGCCGCGCTGACCATGGCCGCCGCGCTGGGAGCCGCCGTGCGCTTTCCCATGGCGCTGGCGGAGAATCTGGCCACCCTGCTCACGCTGCTGATGCTGGGCTTTCTGGCCAGCGTGAAGGGCACCACCAAGCAGGACAAAAAGGCCCTGGTGGGCTGCATCCTGCTGCAGGTGCTGGCGCTGGCCCTGCCGGCGGCGCTTTTGCAGCATCTGCTGCTGGCGCTGGTGTGGCCCTGCTTCGCCGGCTGGGAAAAGGCCGCCGACCCCCGCCTTGCCCCCCAGTTCCGCACGCTGGCCGCCGCCGAGGCGCTGTGGTTCGCGGCCCGGGTGCTGGTGCTGCTGGGCGGCGCCGAGGTGCTGGGCCTTTTCATGAACCTCTGCGGCCTTGCCGCCGGCGCGGCCCGGGGCTGGCTGACCCTCACCCTCTACCGCCGCCAGCGGGACGAGGGCTGAACCGCCTTCACACTTTCGCCCCTTTGGGGCTTTGAACAATGGAGAAAACGCCATGAAACATCTTCGAATGAAAGCCGCGGCGCTGGCCGCCGCCATCGCCCTGCTCTGCGCCGGCTGCGGCGCGCCCGCCGCCTCCGCCCCCTCTTCCTCCGGCGGAGCCTCCTCCCTGCCCGCCTCTTCCGCCCCCGCCCCCTCCGCCGCACCGGCCCAGGAGGCCGACGCCCTGGGGGAATACCGGGCCATGTGGGTGAGCTATCTGGAATGGGAGAGCTTTGATTTTTCCAGCGAGGCGGCCTTCACCGCCGACGCGGACGAGATGATGCAGAACTGCGCCGACATGGGCCTGAACGTGGTCATCGCCCAGGTGCGGCCCTTTGCCGACGCGCTCTATCCCAGCGAGCTGTTCCCCTGGAGCCACCTGTGCACCGGCACCCAGGGCCAGGACCCGGGCTTTGACCCGCTGGCCATCCTGCTGGAATCGGCCCACAGCCACGGCCTGCAGCTGGAGGCCTGGCTCAACCCCTACCGGGTGCGGCTGAACGCCACCCGCCCGGCGGGCGAGCTGGCCGCCACGAACCCCGCGGTGGAGCACCCCGAGTGGGTCAAGACCGTGGGCGACGGGGTCTACTTCGACCCCTCCCTGCCCGCGGTGCGCCAGCTCATCACCGACGGCGTGGTGGAGCTGCTGCAGAACTATCCCGAGCTGGACGGCATCCACTTCGACGACTACTTCTACCCCACCACCGACCCCTCCTTTGACGAGGCGGAATACGCCGCCTCGTCCAGCGGCCTGTCGCTGGAGGAGTGGCGGCGGGAGAACGTGAACCTGCTGATGCGCCAGGTCTACGACGCGGTGAAGGCCCAGGACCCCACGGTGCGGTTCGGCGTGAGTCCCCAGGGGAATATGGACAACAATTATAACTCTCAGTACAGCGACGTTGCCCTGTGGATGTCCGAGGGCGGCTATGTGGACTATGTGCTGCCCCAGCTTTACTGGGGCTACGGCTACACCACCGCCTCCGGCAGCACCCGCTACGCCTTCGAGAACATCAGCGCCGAGTGGGCGGCGCTGGAGCGCGCCCCCAGCGTGGCACTCTACTTCGGCCTGGGGGCCTACCGCATCGGCGACGGCGACGGCGGCAACTACGACGCGGCCCAGACCGGCTGGCAGACCGGCCACACCCTGGCGGACATGGTGCAGGACGGCCGCGCCGCGGGGGCGGACGGCTACGTGCTCTACCGTTACGACTTCCTGTTCAAAAACGGCGCCTGGGCGGACCTGGCGGCCCAGGAAGTGGAGAACATCAAAGCGGCCAACGCGGAATGAACGATGGCAACGAGGGCCCGGCGTTTCAGCCGGGCCCTTTTTGCGCAAAGCAGGAAGGCTGACGGCCGGAACAACAAAGCGCCGGACGGGAATTTTCCCGTCCGGCGCTTTCATGTATCCAAAGGCGTCAGTTCTTTTCGAATTTGTCGCGCAGGTTCTTGAAGAAGCCCTTGCGCTGTTCGTAGTTGTCGTCCTTGAGGCTCTGCTCAAAGGCGGCCAGCGCGTCCCGCTGGGCGCGGGTGAGCTTTTTGGGGATCTCCACCATCACCTTGACGTACTGGTCGCCGCGGCCGCGGCCGCCCAGGTACTGGATGCCCTTGCCCCGCAGCCGGAAGGTGGTGCCGCTCTGGGTGCCTTCCGGCACGTTGTACTCCACCTTGCCGTCCACGGTGGGCACCACGATGGAGGCGCCCAGCACCGCCTGGCTGTAGGTGATGGGCACGGTGACCCACACGTCGTAGCCGTCCCGCTCGAACATGGGGTCCGGCCGCACGGTGACGATGACGATCACGTCGCCGGCCGGGCCGCCGTTCGCGCCGGTGTCGCCCTGGCCCCGCAGCGCGATGCTCTGGTCGTCGCCGATGCCCGCGGGAATTTTTACCTCCAGCGACTTCTTCACGGCCACCTTGCCGGTGCCGTGGCAGTGGGTGCAGGGGGTCTTGACGATCTTGCCCTTGCCGCCGCAGCGCTGGCAGGGCTGGCGCTGCTGCATCACCATGCCGCCCATGCGCAGGTTGCGGTTCACATAGCCCGCGCCGCCGCAGTCCGGGCAGGTCTCGGGGCTGGTGCCCTTGGCCGCGCCGGAGCCGCCGCACTCGGGGCAGGTGTCCTGCTTGGTGATGGTGATGGTCTTGGTGCAGCCGTGAGCCGCCTCCATGAAGCCCAGCACCAGGCTCACCCGCACGTCCGCGCCCTTGCGGGGGGCGTTGGGGTTGGCGCGCTGGCCTCCGCCGAAGCCGAAGCCGCCGCCCATCCCGCCGAACAGGTCGCCGAAGATGTCGTTCAGGTCCACGCCGCCCATGCCGCCAAAGCCGCCGAAGCCGCCCGCGCCCGGGCCGCCGGCCCCCGCGCCGTAGCTGGGGTCCACGCCGGCAAAGCCGAACTGGTCGTAGCGGGCCCGCTTTTCCTTGTCGCTGAGCACCTCATAGGCCTCGTTCACCTCTTTGAACTTCGCCTCGGCCTCCTTGTCGCCGGGGTTCAGATCCGGGTGATATTTTTTCGCCTGCTTGCGATACGCCTTTTTCAGGTCCTCTTCGCTGGCGTTTTTCGCCACGCCCAGGACCTCATAGTAATCGCGTTTGTCTGCCATACCTTATCCACCTGTGTCTGCCCGCCGGGCGGGCTCTCTTTCCGTAAAAATCGAGGGGCGCGTTTAGCCCAGAAGGCCTCCCCTTGATGGCAAGGGGAGGCTTGAAACGGGTTTATACTTCCTTGAAGTCCGCGTCCACCACGCCGTCGTCGGGCTTGCCGGTGCTGCCGGCATTGCCCGCGTCCGCGCCGGAAGCGCCGGCCGCGCCGGAGCCTTGAGCGTTCTTGTAGAGCTCCTCGCTGATGGCGTAGAAGGCCTTCTGGACCTCCTCCTGCTTTGCCTTGATGGCCTCGACGTCGGTGCCCTTCAGAGCCTCTTTCAGCTCGCTGAGCTTGGCCTCGACCTCGGCCTTCTTGGAAGCGTCCACCTTGTCGCCCAGCTCGTTCAGGGTCTTTTCGGTCTGGAACACCATCTGGTCGGCGCCGTTGCGCACGTCCACTTCCTCACGGCGCTTCTTGTCCTCGGCAGCGAACTGCTCGGCCTCGCGCACGGATTTCTCGATGTCCTCCTTGCTCATGTTGGTGGAGGCGGTGATGGTGATGCTCTGCTCCTTGCCGCTGCCCAGGTCCTTGGCGCTCACGTGCACGATGCCGTTGGCGTCGATGTCAAAGGTGACCTCGATCTGAGGCACGCCGCGGGGAGCGGCGGGGATGCCGTCCAGCTTGAACATGCCCAGGCTCTTGTTGTCGCGGGCAAACTCACGCTCGCCCTGCAGCACGTTGACTTCCACGCTGGGCTGGTTGTCGGCGGCGGTGGAGAAGATCTGGCTCTTCTTGGTGGGGATGGTGGTGTTGCGCTCGATGATCTTGGTGCAGACGCCGCCCAGGGTCTCGATGCCCAGGCTCAGGGGGGTGACGTCCAGCAGCAGGATGCCGCCCACTTCCTTGTTCAGCACGCCGCCCTGGATGGCAGCGCCGATGGAAACGCACTCGTCGGGGTTGATGCCCTTGAAGGGCTCGACGCCCATCTCCTTCTTGACGGCCTCCTGCACGGCGGGGATACGGGTGGAACCGCCCACCAGCAGCACCTTGCCCAGGTCAGAGGGCTTCAGGCCGGCGTCGGCCATGGCCTTGCGGACGGGGCCCATGGTGCGCTCCACCAGGTCGGCGGTCAGCGCGTCAAACTGGGCGCGGGTGAGGGTGGTGTCCAGATGCTTGGGGCCGGTGGCGTCGGCGGTGATGAAGGGCAGGTTGATGGCGGTGCTGGTCACGCCGGACAGCTCGATCTTCGCCTTCTCGGCGGCCTCCTTCAGGCGCTGCGCGGCCATCTTGTCCTGACGCAGGTCGATGCCGTTCTCCTTCTGGAAGTTGTCGGCCAGCCAGTCGATGATGCGCTGGTCAAAGTCGTCGCCGCCCAGGTGGGTGTCGCCGTTGGTGGCCAGAACTTCGGTCACGCCGTCGCCCATCTCGATGATGGACACATCGAAGGTGCCGCCGCCCAGGTCGTAGACCATGATCTTCTGGTCGGCGCCCTTGTCCGCGCCGTAGGCCAGAGCCGCGGCGGTGGGCTCGTTGATGATGCGGCGCACGTTCAGGCCGGCGATGGTGCCGGCGTCCTTGGTGGCCTGACGCTGGCTGTCGTTGAAGTAGGCGGGCACGGTGATGACCGCGTCGGTGACCTTCTCGCCCAGGTAAGCCTCGGCGTCCGCCTTCAGCTTGGCCAGGATCATGGCGCTGATCTGCTGGGGGTTATAGTCCTTGCCGTCGATGGTCACCTTGTAGTCGGTGCCCATGTGGCGCTTGATGCTGCTCACGGTGCGGTCGGGGTTGGTGATGGCCTGACGCTTTGCCACCTGGCCCACCAGACGCTCGCCGGTCTTGGTGAAGCCCACCACGCTGGGGGTGGTGCGGGCGCCTTCGGCGTTGGCGATGACGACGGGCTCGCCGCCCTCGATCACGGAAACACAGCTGTTGGTAGTGCCAAGGTCGATGCCAATGATTTTACTCATAGTATATCTCTCCTAAATTTTACTCAAATGGAATGGAATGTTTTGATATGGGAAGGGGCCTTAAGCCCTTTCGGCGAACTATTCGGCCACGATGACCGTGGCGTGGCGGATGACCTTGTCACCCAGTTTGTAGCCCTTCTGGAACACCTGCAGAACGGTGCCGCTCTCCTCGCCGTTCTCGGCCGCCTTCTGCATCACGGCGTTGTGCACCGCGGGGTCGAAGGGCTGGCCCAGAGCGGGGATCTCCTCCACCTTGAGGGCTTCAAAGGCGGCCTTGGCTTTTTCCAGCGTCAGGGTCACGCCCTTTTTGAAGTTCTCGTCGGCGGTGGGGGCGGCTTCGGCCATCTCCAGCGTGTCCAGGATGGAAAGGATCTGGCTCACCGCGTGGGCCACGCCGTTGCCGAAGGCGGCGTCCTGCTCCCGGGCCGAGCGCTTGCGGAAGTTGTCGTACTCGGCGGCGGTGCGCAGCAGCCGGTCCTTGGCGGCGTCCGCCTCGGCGCGGGCCTTTTCGGCCTCGGCCTTGGCGGCGGCCAGCTGGCTCTCCAGTTCCTTTTTGGTCTCTTTCTTTTCCTTTTCGGGGGCTTTTTCCGCCGCGGGCTGTTCAGCCTCGGGGGCGGCGGCCTCCTGCGCCGCTTCGGCCTTGGGGGCCGTTTCGGCTGCGGCCTCTTCGGGCCGGATGTTGGTCTCGTCCATCATTGCGGGTCCTCCTGCGCCTTGCCGGCCATGCACTCGCCGAGCTTCAAGGCAAAATAGTCAAGAACGGGCACCAGCTGCTCAAAGGGCATCCGGGTGGGCCCCAGCAGGGCGATGGCCCCGGTGAGGCCGCCGCCGGCCAGATACCGCTTGCTCATGAAGCAAAGCCCCGGCAGCGGGCGCTGCAGGTCCTCGCCCAGCAGCACGGTGGTGCGGCCGGTGCGGGGAGTGATGAGCCTGCCGGCCCGTTCGTCGTCGGTGAAAAGTTCCAGCACCCTGGGCAGAAGGCCGGTCAGCTCCGGCCAGCGCATCAGGTACTGCAGGCCCTGGGGATAGGTGCGGGCCTGGGCTGCCTGCCGCAGCAGCGCCGCCGCCGCGTTCAGCACCGGGTAGAGGTCGTTCCCCCGCTCGCCCAGCTGGGCGGCCAGGTTCGCCAGCACGGCGCCCGTCAGGTCCGCCGGGGCCACGAAGGTCAGCCCCCGGTTCAGCACTTCGGCCAGCAGCGCCGCGTCCTCCGCGGTGAGGTCAGTGTCCAGCCGGGCCACGCGGGTGCGCACGCCGCCGGCGCTGGTCACTGCCAGCACCGCCGCGGTGCAGCGGCCCACCTGCACCACCTCGTAGTGGGCGATGCAAAGGTCGTCCGCCCGGGGGGTGGTGGCCGCCACCATGTAGCCGGAATAATCCGCCAGGGCCTTGGCCGCCCCCGCCGCCAATCGTTCCGGCTCGTAGTCGAGGCCGGCGAAGATGCGGTCGATCTCGGTCTTCTGCCGGGCGGAAAGGCCCGGCGCGGGATGCATCAGGTTGTCCAGATAATAGCGGTAACCCTTGGCGCTGGGCACCCGGCCCGCGCTGGTGTGGGGCTGCTCCAGAAGGCCCAGCTTTGTCAGCGCGGCCATCTCGTTGCGCAAGGTCGCGCTGGACACAGCCATGTCGAAATACTGGCAAAGAAGCCCCGAGCCCACCGGCTCGCCGCCCTGGGTGTAAAGGGCCACAATGGCCTCCAGCACCCGCTGCTTTCTGTCGTCCATGGCCATGCGCCCCACCTCTTTTCTGTGATTTTAGCACTCATTACCTCCGAGTGCTAAATTTATTGTACTCCATTTTATTCGTCTGTCAAGGGGGTGGTGTGAAAAATTTAAAAGTTTCATGGAACGTTCACAATGCCGCCGCCTTTCGGGGCACAAAAAGGGCCCGCGCCTGCTCTTTCGGGGCGGCGCGGGCGGGGCGGAACAGCGCTTCAGCTCTCCATCTGCTTTGCAAGAAAGGCGGCGGCAATGGCCAGGGCCTTCTGCTCTTCAGGGGTGGGGGCGGCGGTCTTTTCGTCGCTCAGAAGGGCCACCGCCCCCGCCACGTCGCCGGCGGCGATGATGGGCACGGCGATGTGGATGTGGCGCGCCGCGCCCTCGCAGGGGAACTGGCAGTCCTCGGCGCGGCCGGTGTGCAGATAGACGCGGCGGGCGTGCATCAGCTTTTCCAGCGGGATGCTCACCCGCTTTTCCAGGCACTCCTTGCGGGCGGCGCCGGCGGCGGCGATGACGCTGTCCCGGTCGCAGACGATGGCGGTGCGGGAAAGGTTCTTTTGCAGCACCTCGGCGTACTGGGCGGCGAAGGCGGCCATCTCCCCGATGGGCGAATACTTTTTGAAGATGACCTCGCCGTCGCCGGTGGTGAAAATTTCCAGCGGGTCCCCCTGGCGGATGCGCTGGGTGCGGCGTATCTCCTTGGGGATGACCACCCGCCCCAGTTCGTCGATGCGGCGCACGATGCCGGTTGCTTTCATGGCGTGTACCTCCTGTGAAGGCGGCAAAAAATGCCGCCGCTTGTGCTCTGTGTTTCTTAGTATCTGCCAGTGCAGGCAAATTATACAAGCGCCGGTCCCCCGCCGTCCTTTTCGGGGCGGGGGCGGTTCTGGTATAATAAGGTAAAAGAACGCCCCGCAAGGAGGGAACGAACATGGCGCCACTGATCCTGATCGCCGAGGACAACCCCGAGATACGCGGCCTTTTGCGCCTTTATCTGGAAGGAGAGGGCCTGCGGGTGCTGGAGGCGGAAAACGGCGACGAGGCACTGGCCAAGGCCCGCGCCGAAACCCCGGACCTGGCCATTCTGGACGTGATGATGCCCGGGCTCTCGGGCTATGAGGTGACGCGGGCCCTGCGGCGCTTCAGCGAGATGCCCATCCTCATCCTCTCGGCCAAAAGCGAGGACAACGACAAGATCCTCGGCCTGAACCTCGGGGCGGACGACTATGTCACCAAGCCCTTCAACCCGGTGGAGGTGGTGGCGCGGGTGAAGGCTCAGCTGCGCCGGGCCGCCCGGGCCGGGGGCGAGGTGCTGCGGGGCGGTGAGCTGGCGCTGGACCTGGCCAGCATGCGGCTGGAAAAGGCGGGCCGCCCGGTGCCCCTCACCCCCATGGAGGCGAAGATACTGGCCATTCTGATGCGCTCGCCGGGGCGGGTGTTCACCAAGGCCCAGCTCTACGAGGGGGCCGCCGGCGACTATTTTGAAGGGGACGAGAACGCCATGATGGTGCACATCTCCAAGCTGCGGGACAAAATCGAGGACGACCCCCGCTCTCCCCGCTACATCCGCACGATAAGGGGGCTGGGGTACCGTTTTGAAGCGTGAAAAGAGCGCCGGCGGCCTGTTCGGCCTGCTGGCAAGGCAGTATCTGCTGTTCACCCTGGCGCTGCTGACCATCGCGGCGGCGGTGCTCGCCCTGTGGGTGCTCTACACCGCCCGGCTCTACCGCGTGCCGGACTGGGACAGCCTTCTGGCGGACCCGGCCCTGGCCGAGGGAAAGTGGGATACGCTGCGCCGCCACCTGACCCCCGGCAGCGGCTTTGCGGTCTACGACGAAAAGGGCGCGCTGGTGTTCGCCGCCGGCGAGGGCTTCGACCCTGCCCTCACCGAAGGGGAGCTGGCCTGCGTGCCCGCCTGGAACGAATGGGTGCAGATCGACGCCTATGAACTGAGCGGCGACGGAGCGGCCCGCCATCTGGTGGTGGCCCACACGCCGGACGGCGAAGGGGGCGAGGCCACCCGCACCGCCGTGCTGGACGAAAACTACCGGGTGCTGCTGGGCGGCCTGGAGGAAAGCCGCGCCGCCTACACGCCCGAAGAATACCGCTATCTCACCGGGGCCCGGTTCGAGAACAGCTACCTCGCCCGGGCGGAGGCCACCGGCCCGCAGGGCGGGCGCTATGCCCTGCTTTTGCGGGAGACCTACCCCACCGACGCCCAGTACCGTCAGGTGCTGGGGGGCAGCGTGTGGGTGGCGGCGCTGTTCCTGCCGCTGTTTCTGGCCACGGCGGGGCTGTTCATCTGGCGGCTGCGGCGGCGCATCGCCCGGCCCCTGGCGGCGCTGAACGCCGCGGTGGACGCCCAGAGCCGGGGCGAGGACCTGCGGGTGGGCAACTGCGGCGGCCCAAGGGAGATACGCCGCATCGGCGAGAGCTTTGACAACTTTGCCGCCCGGCTGGCCGAGAGCGAGGCCGAGCGAAAGCGGCTGGACGAGGGCCGCCAGAAGCTCATTGCGGACATCTCCCACGACATCAAGACCCCGGTCACGGTCATCTGCGGCGCGGCGGACGCATTGTGCGACGGCAAGGTGCCCGAGGAAGAACGCCAGCGCACCCTGCGGATGATACAGAGCAAGGCGGCGGACCTGGCCCGCCTCACCGACGCGTTCCATGAGTACAGCAAGACCCAGCACCCCCGCTTTGAGCTGCACACCCGGCGGGTGGATGTGTGCGAGTTTTTCCGGGCCTGGCTGGCGGCGTGCTACGACGAGATCGACCTGGCGGGCTTTTCGTTGGAGCCCTCCATCCCTGAAGCGCCCGCCTTCTGCATGGTGGACGAACTGCAGCTGCGCCGTGCGCTGGATAACCTCCTCTCCAACGCCCTGCGCCACAACCGGCTGGGCACCATGCTCTTTGTGGAGGTGGAGCCGGGGCCGCAGAAGGTGACGGTGCGCATCGCGGACAACGGCGCGGGCATCCCCCCCGAGCGGCGCAAGACCATCTTCGAGCCCTTCGTCACCGGCAGCGCTGCCCGCACCGGCGCGGGCAGCGGGCTGGGCCTTGCCATCACCCGCCGCATCCTGGAAAAGCACGGCGGCGCCATCCGGCTGAACGAAAAGCCCGCCCCCGGCCGCGCCACCGAGTTTCTGCTCACCCTGCCCCGGGCGGAAGAATAAAAAATCAGGCAGCGCCGCGCATGCCCCCTGTCCGGGGCGTGCGCGGCGCTGCCGCTTTTCCCGGCATGGCCGGGACTATGGGAGGAAAAGGCCGGGCCTGCCGTGCAAATGGGGGAGGAAACACGGGGCCCGCGGCCTTCTGGCAAAGGGAATGGGTCAGTCGCTCTTGATGGCTTCCAGGGCCGGGATGCGCACCGCCTTGTTGGCGGGGTAGTAGCCGGAGCCCAGGCCGATGAGCACCGAGAAGGCGATGGCGAAGAGCAAAAGCCACGGGGGCGTCACGCAGACCCGGGCGGGGCCGTCGCCGCCCAGAAGGGCGATGCGCAGGTTTTCGGCGGTCGGCCCGCCCAAGGTCACGATGTTGGCGATGAAGGCGGCCACAAAGCTGATGACGCAGCTCACGATGCCGCCCATCAGGCCGATGCAGCCCGCCTCGGCGAGGAAGAGGGCGCGGATGTCCCGCACATAGCAGCCCAGGGCCTTCATCACACCGATCTCCTTGGTGCGCTCGGAGATGGACATGACCATGGTGTTGGTGATGCCGATGGCCGCCACCACAAGGCTGATGGCGCCAAGGCCGCCCAGCATCATCTGCTTTTGCCGGGCCTCTTTTTCCATGGGCTCGCGGATGCTCTCCATGGATTCGGTGGCGCAGCCCAGGGCGCGGATGCGCTTTTCCAGCGCCGCCACCTGGGAGATGCTGTTCGCTTTCACCAGCACCGACTGGTAGGGCGACGCGCCCTTTTTGACCAGATGCAGCTTTTCGGTGAGGACTTTCAGGTCCTTCAGGTCCATCAGCACCCCCTCGCCGGTCTCCATGCCCTTGGAGTAGTCCTCCTTGGCAAGGGCCACCGGCTTGAGGGTGAGGCTGGTCTTGTATTCGCCGTTCTCCGCCTCCAGCACCAGCGGCTCCTTCAGCGGGTCAAAGTAGGCGGGGGGCGGGTCGTTCAGCTTGCCGGTGTCCTCGTTCCACCCGGCGGACCAGCGGTCCACCATGTTGGAGCCCTCGGGGCGCAGGGTGTCCCGGAAGTTGTAGGCCGCGTACTGGCCCAGCACCACCTCGCCGGGCTTCAGGGGCCGCTCGCCCTTTTCCAGCTTGAAGCCCATGGCCTCCATGCCGGCGGTGTCCAGCCCGGTCACCGTCACCCAGTCCGCCACATAGCGCCTTGCGCTGCCGGCGTAAAGGTGCAGGTCCGGCAGATCGATGGTCTGCCGGGGCATCACCGCCACCGCGCCGTCCAGTTTTTTCAGCCGGGCCACCATCGCGTCGTCCAGCTTCACCTTGCCGCGCCCGCCCTGGGGCGCGGTGACGGTGATGATGGTCAGATCGCCCAGCTCTGCCAGAAGCTTGTCCTGGGCCTCCTTCATGCCGATGCCCAGCGACACCATGATGACGATGGAGCATCCGCCGATGACCACCCCCAGCACCGTGAGAAAGGTGCGGGAGCGCTTGCGCAGAAGGTTTTGCAGGCACAGGCGAAACAGGTCCTGTTTGCGCATGGGTCATTCCTCCTTCGGCTGCTCCGGCTCATCCTCGCCGGGGACCTCGGCCCAGCTCCACGCGTCGGCCGCCGGGTCCTCGCCCGCGGCCTTGCGGCGCAGCCGCTTTGCCAGGAAGAAGGCGGTGCCCGCGGCGGCGGCCAGCGCCGCCGTGGCGGGGATGACCGGCAGCCAGGCGGGCCGGGCGGGGGCCAGGTCCGCGTCGTCCAGCGCAAAGTCCGGCTCGGGCGCGCCCTCCTCCACCGTCAGCGAGAGGGGGAACTCCTTGGTCTGGGTCTGTAGGTCGGCGTCCTCGTAGGTCACCTTGATGGTCAGGTCCAGCTTGCCGGCGGCCTCGGGGGTCAGGGCAAAGCCGATGCTGCCCGACGTACCCGCCGCCACATTGCCCAGGTACTGCACCTTCGCGGGGGACTCAAAGCCCTCGCCCACCAGCTGGGCCTCCAGGTTGCCGATGTCCGCCCGGCCCTTGTTCACATAGGCCAGGGTCACTTCGCCCTCCTCGCCGGCGGTGAAAGAGGCCGCCGCGGGCTGGTTCAGCTGGAAGCGGTCCGGCTGGCTCACCGGCACCGACAGACGGATGTCCGAGGTCACGGCGCTGCGCTTGCCCGCGTCCACATATTCGTATTTGAAGCTCACCGTGATGGCCTGGGCCCCGCTTTTGCAGGTGGGCACCGCCTGCAGGGGCAGCTCCTGGGTGAGGGTCTTGCCGGCGGCAAGACCGTCGTAGTGGGCGGTGTTGGAGCCGCCGTCCACCGTGAAGCACTCGCCGCCGTCCACCGTGACCACGATGTTTTCCACCTTGGCGGTGCCGGTGTTCTCAAAGGTGAAGGAGAGGGGGAACCGCCCGCCGGCGGCCACGGCCTTTCCGCCGTAGTCGAACTTCTGCACCACGATGTTGGGCACCGGCTTTTCCACGCTGGAGGCGGAAGAGGCCGCCTTGGCGGGGATGTTCAGCCGGTCGGAGGCGGAAGCGGCGGTGGCGGCGCTGCCGTAGGTGTAGCGCAGGTCCACCGAGAGGCTCTGGGCGGAGGAGGAAATTTGACCGGCCCCCTGCAGCTTCACGGTGATGGAGGCGGTCTTGCCGGGGGCGATGTCCGACACCGGGAAGGTGGAGGCGGCGTTCAGAAGGCTCAGGCCCTCGGAGGGGGCCACTGTGGCCGCCGCGTTCTTCACCGTCACGTCGCCGGTGTTCTTGAAGGTGAGCACCAAATCGAACACCTCGCCGGGGGAGATGGGGCTGGAGATGTCCGAGCGGCTGATGAGCACCAGCGGCTGGGCGGCGGCGGGCTTTGCCTTCACCGGGATGGTCAGCCGGTCGGTGGCGGCGCCGGAGGCGGGGGCGTCCTCGCCATAGGTGAAGCGCAGCTCCACCGGCAGGCTCTGGGCGCCGGCGGCGGTGTCCGCCGCGCGCAGCTTCAGGGTCACGCTGCCGGTGCCGCCGGCGGGGATGTCGTCCAGCAGGAAGCTGGACGCGCCGCCCGCGATGCTCACGCCGTCGGCGGGCGAGAAAGCGGCCACCGGGCCCTTGAGGGTCACGTCGCCCAGGTTGCGGAAGTAGACGGTGACGTCCGCCTCGCTGCCGGCGGGCAGGTCGGCCATGTCGCTGCGGCTGATGAGCACGCCCGGCACGGGGGCGGGGGCAGGCGCGGGGTCGGAAGAGCTGCTCCCGGAGGCGGCGGGCGGGGCGGGGGGCACGGTGCCTTCGTCCGCCAGCGCCCGCAGGCTCAAAAGGCTCAACGCCAGCAGCGCCATCAGCGAGGCGACGCCCCGGCGGAAATAGAACTGTTTCATGTTACTGCACGCTCCTTTGTTTCACTTCCTCCCGCACGATCTGGCCGTCGATGAGGGTCACGATGCGGTCGGCATAACGGGCCATTTCCGGGTCGTGGGTGACCAGGATGATGGTCTGGTGGAAATCCCGTGCGAAGCCGCAGATCATCTCCATGACTTCCACGGTGGTCTTGGAATCCAGGTTGCCGGTGGGTTCGTCGGCGAACACCACGTCCGGCCGGGCCAGGAAGGCGCGGGCGATGCCCGCCCGCTGCTGCTGGCCGCCGGACATCTGGGCGGGGTAGTGGTCCATCCGGTGGCCCAGGCCCACCCGCTTGAGCATGGCCCGGGCAGCGGCATCCCGCTGGGCGGGGGGCACCCCCCGGAACAACAGGGGCATGGCCACGTTCTCGGCGGCGGTGAGGCTGGGCAGAAGATTGTAGGACTGGAACACGAAGCCCAGGTGCCGCTGGCGGAAGGCCGCCAGCTGTTCCTCGCTCATGCGGGAGATGGGCGCGCCGCCGATGCGGACTTCGCCCCGGGTGGGCTTTTCCATGCCCGCCAGCTGGTTGAGCAGGGTGCTCTTGCCGGAGCCGGAGGTGCCGAAGATGCAGCATATCTCCCCCCGCATGATGGAAAGGTCGATGTGTTTGAGGGCCACCACCGTCTCGTCCCCCAGGGGGTACTCTTTGCGCAGGCCCCGCACTTCCACGATGGGCCGTTTGCGCGGCGAAGGGTCTTGCATGGCGTCCGCCTCCTTTCGAGAAGTGAGTATACCGCCCCATTCTTTCCCCTGCCTTTGCCCTGCCTTAAGATTTGGAAAGGTTTTTTATAAATGCAGGCGGAGGGGCGGTTTGAGCTTCGCTCAGGCTTGCCGCCTTTTTTGCGTCCGCCCGGGGGCATGCACCCTCGCACGCGGCATCGCTTCTGATGCAAACGAAGGGTGGTGCCCCCGTGCTGCCGGGCCGGGCGCGGGAGGAAGGCGGGGCGGCTCCCCCGTTTCGCCCGACCCGCCGCCTGATGCCAGCCGAGCCAGACGCGGCCCTGTCGCCGCGTAGTGCACCTCGGAGCGAACACGCTGCACGGTGCGAGTGCAGCGTGTCCGAAACGCCGCGTGCGGCGGCGGACAGGGGCGCGGCCACCCTGCGCAAAACTCCCTGGCCCCTCGCGCCGCCCGGGCAAGGAAAAGGGCAGCTTTGAAAGAAATGCTTCGCCCGGTTTCTCCCCACCGCACGCGGCATCCCGGACACTTTTCAGGACGAAGAAAAGTGTCCGTTCTGATGCGCACTACGTGGGGAAAACCGGGCTCCGCCTCGGCTGGGTGCGGGAGGACAGGGCCCCTCCCCGGCTGCGCACCGCGTTGGCTCCCCTCCCCCGCCCCGGCAAAACAAAAAGCGCCGCCCCCCTCCTGTTTTGGAGAGAGGCGGCGCTTGCCGTCTGTCTTATTCTTCTTCCGCGCCCACAAGGCCGTTCCACAGCCGGAAGTAGACGCCCTGCTTTGCCAGAAGTTCGGCGTGGGTGCCCTGCTCCTCGATGCCCTCTTTGCCCAGCACCAGGATGCGGTCGGCGTTCTGGATGGTGGTCAGCCGGTGGGCGATGGTCAGGGTGGTGCGCCCTTTGGCCAACGCCTCCAGGCTGCGGTTCACCAGCACTTCGCTCTCGTTGTCCAGCGCGCTGGTGGCCTCGTCCAGAATGAGGATGGGCGGGTTTTTGAGGAACACCCGGGCGATGGAGATGCGCTGCTTCTGGCCGCCGCTCAGCTTCACGCCCCGCTCGCCCACATAGGTGTCGTAGCCGTCCTTCAGCTTTGTGATGAACTCGTGGGCCCCGGCCAGCTTTGCCGCCGCCTCCACCTCCTGGCGGGAAGCCCCCGGCTTGCCGTAGGCGATGTTCTCATAGACGCTGCCGCTGAAGAGGTACACGTCCTGCTGCACCACGCCGATGGCGCCCCGCAGGCTGTCCAGCGTTACCTGCCGCACGTCCTGCCCGTCGATGAGGATGCGCCCGCCGGTCACGTCGTAGAACCGGGGGATGAGGTTGCACAGGGTGGTCTTGCCGCCGCCGGAGGGCCCCACCAGCGCCAGCTTTTCGCCGGGGCGAATTTCCAGGTCCACCCCCCGCAGCACCCGGTTGTGGTCGTCGGGATACTCGAAGGAGACGTTCTCCAGCCGGATGGCCCCGGCCTTCACCTCCAGGGGCTTTGCGTTCGGCGCGTCGGTTATCTCGATGGGCGCGTCCATGATCTCGCAGAAGCGCTCGATGCCGGTCACGCCCCGCTGGAACTGCTCGGCAAACTCCACGATGCGGCGGATGGTGGCGATGAGGGTGGTCACATAGAGCATGTAGGCCACAAGGTCCCCGGCGGCGATGCGCCCGCTCACCAGGAACAGCCCGCCCGCCACGATGACCACCAGATACATCAGCCCGTCGAACAGGCGGGTGCTGGTCTGGAACGCCGCCATGAAGCGGTAGGTCTCTTTTTTGATGGCCTTGAAGGCCTCGTTGTCCCGCCGGAACTTTTCAATTTCCACCGCCTCGTTGGCGAAGGCCTTCACCACCCGCTCGCCCAAAAGGCTGTCTTCGATGCGGGCGTTCAGCTCGCCGATCTGCACCCGCTGGCGGCGGAAGGCCGCCCGCAATTTCAGGTTGATGATGGTGGACACCACACCCATCAGCGGCACGCAGGCGAAGAGGATGAGGGTGAGCGCCACGCTGGACTGGCACAGGATGATGAAGCTGGCGGCGATCTTGATGGCGGCGATGAAGAATTCTTCCGGGCAGTGGTGGGCGAACTCGGTCACATCGAACAGGTCGTTGGTGATGCGGCCCATGATCTGGCCCACCTTGGTGTTGGAGTAGTAGGTGTAGCCCAGCCGCTGCAGGTGGGAAAAGGCGTCGCGGCGCATGTCCGTCTCCACATACACGCCCATCACGTGGCCCATGTCCGCCATGTAGTAGTTGGCAAGGCCGTCGATGACGCGCAGCACGAGATACAAAAGGCCCAGCCGCAGCACCAACCCTGCGGTGAGCAGGGAGGCGTCGGTGGTGGCGGTGTTGGTCAGAAACCGCATGATGAGCGGCAGCACCATGTCGCACAGGGTGGTCAGCGCCGCGCAGAAAAGGTCAAAGACCAGAATGCGCTTATACTTTTTCAGATAGGGCCAGAAGCGCCGCAACAGGCCCTTTTTGGGGGCGGTGTGTTCCATGGGGTTCCTCCTTTGCCGGTGGGGCAAAAACAAAAAGGCCCGCGAAGGCCTTTTTGTCGAATGAATGGAATTTACGCGGCGGGCTGCTGCTCGGTGGGCTGGGTGCTCGCCGTTTCGGTGGTGGTGCTGCTGCCGACGTTGGCAGGCGGCTGATTGGCCGGGTTGCTGGAGCAGGCGGCAGGGTCATGCCCGGTGCAGGTGTAAGCGCCGCAATAGGGGCATGTCTCATGGGTCACGTCCGTTGCCCCGCAGCCGGGGCAGGTGGTGTGGGTGTGGCCGTCCAGTTTGCTGCCGCCGCAGGTGGGGCACTTGTTGGGGCAGGCACTGGCGTCATGGCCCGTCTGCCCGCAGATGGTGCAGGTCACCGTGGGTGTGGTGCTGCTCGCGCCGGAACTGCTGCTGGAAGGTGTGCTGGAACTGCTGGCCGGCGTGCTGCTGCTGCCGGAGGACGCCGTGCTGCTGGAAGAACCGGGCACGGGCGTGGGGCTGGGAGAGGGGCTGGGCGTGGGCGAAGCGGTGGGATCGGGCTCTTCCTCCTCCACCTTGCGGAAGTGGGCGGTCAGGAACACGCCGTTGGCGTCCGCGTCGCCGGGCACGGTGAACATGATGCTCTCCTGCTGGTCAACGAAGCCGATGCTGGCCGACCAGTGGTCGAACTCCCAGCCGTCGTCCGCCACGGCGGTGATCATGCTGGTCTGCTTGCCCTTCTGCACGCTCTGGCTGGTCTCGCCCACGATGTGGCCGCCCTCACCGGCGGAGATCTCCACCGGCACCGCGCCGCTGGACCCGCTCACGCCGATGGGGTCCTGGGTGATGAGGCCGGGGGTGACGCCGTTGATCTTGGGGATGTCCTTCAAAGGCTTCGGGCGGGTGTCCTCGGTGATGTAGGCGTGGGTGCGGATGTAGCTGAACAGCGCCCGCGCGCCGTTTTTGCTCAGATGCACGCCGTCCAGCGCGAGGGTGTAATCCTTCTTGGCCCAGCCGGTCTCCGGGTCTTCCAGAGCCTCGCTGGTGTCCAGATACTTGTAGCCTTCCTCCTCGCACATCTCCACGATGGCGGTGTTCAGCCGGTCCACCTGCTTCATGGACAGGTTGGAGTTGGAGCGCTCCTGGTCCAGCGGGGGAACGGCGCTGACGATGATGTCGGCGTAGGGATAGGCCTCGTGGATGGCCGCAAGGCCCTCGGTGTAGTAGTCGATGAAGGTGTCGGTCTCCATGGTGAGGTTGTTGGTGCCGAAGCAGATGATGATGCGCTGGGGCTGCATGATCTTGACGATCTCGGGGATGGCCATCTCGCCCTTGCCCACAAAGTGCTCCCACTTGAGGCTGGTGATGTTCTGCACGCCGGCGCTCACCACGCCCACCGTGTTCTCGATGGTGGTGAAGTGCACGTCGGAGTTGTCGTCCGGCCCGTAGTACATGTAGCGGGCGGTGTTGGAGTCGCCGATGAAGAGGGTGTTGTCCAGATACTCCTGGCCGGCGTCCTCGGTCTCGGGCAGGATGGTGCCGGTGAACTCCTCTTTGTTCACCTTGCCGGCCTCGGCGTCGTAGGAGGAATCGTCCGCTGCGCCGGAAGTGCTGTTGGAGGCGCTGCCCGGCTCGGCGCCGGCGCGCACGGCGAACACGATGGCGGCGATGATGGCCACCACCAGCACACCGGCCACGCCCGCGAGGATGGGAATGCCGGCAGGGCTTTTTATAAAGGCCCGGATCTTGGCGGCAAGATCGGAAGAATTGCTTTTTTTGGAATGCACGACTGGGACCCCTTTCCTTGTCGTTGGTCTGCTGCCCGCCTGGAACAGCGGCGGGCACGGTCTCGGTGCTATTTTACACCTTTTTGCCCGCCAGTGCAAATCTTCCGCCGTTTTTTGTGCCGTTCGGGGGCGATTTTTCACCTTTTTCCCCCACTTCGGACACAAAAAAGCAGGGGGGCGGCCCCTTCGGGCCGCCCCCTGCCGTTATTCCTGCCGCAGCCGGTCCACCACCGGGCGGCGGCGGGCCGCCCGGCACGCCGCCAGGGGGATGACCGCCCCCAGCACCGCGAAGGCCGCGCCCAGCCCCAGCACCGGCCAGAGGCTGGAGCGGAAGGTGAAGAACCAGACGATGCGCTCCACCGCCGCGCCCAGCACCGGCCCCGCCAGCGCCGCCAGCGCCAGGGCCAGCGCCGCCGCGCCCAGGGTGTAGCCCAGGCCCTCCAGCGCCAGCATGGTGCGCAGCTGGCGGGCGGTCATGCCCACCGCCTCCAGCACCGCCAGCTCCCGCCGGCGGGAACTGATGCCGGTGACGATGGCGTTGAAGAAGTTCAGCACCCCCACCAGCGCCACGATGAAGCTCAGCGCGCCGCCCAACAGAAGGAACATCTGCCGGATGCTCTCGAACTCCGCCGCGAAGGTGGCCTTGCTCTCGTAGTCCAGGGTGGGGTCCACGTTCCCGGTGTAGTTCTGCAAAAACGCCTCCAGGCCGTCGCCGGCCCCCTCCTCGGCGTTGAAGGCGTAGTACATGATGTTGTCGGTGCCGGTGTCCCGCAGGAAGGTCTCGGAGCCCATCACGAACTCGTCCGCGCCGTAGTAGCCGTAGTCCAGGGCGTTGGGCACCGCCACCAGCGCCGCCACGGTGTAGTCCACGTCCCGGTACTCCACCGCCCGCTCAACGAGGTCTGCCCCGGCGGGAACTTCGGTCAGGTCGCTGTACGCCGTGCCGGTGTTCGTGTCCACATATTCCAGCTTTTCCGCATAGCGCAGGGTCACCGTGTCCCCCAGCTTTGCCCAGTGGCTGTCCGCCACAAGGTCGCCGTAGTCGTCCTCGGTGTACACCGCCGCGATGCAGTTGGCGCTTGGGTCGTTCAGCTTGGAAAGGTCGCCCTCCAGCACCTTCAGCTGGTCCAGGGCGAAGGGCTCCATGCCGTAGAGCTGGGCGGTGTCCTCCACCCGGCCCGCCTCATTGCGCCCTTTCGAGCGGAGCATGGCCTCCAGCTGCTCTTCGGTGTACCACCGGCCGTGCAGGCCCCGGTAATAGTCGTCGGTGACGAACTCCAGCACCAGCGAGGTGCGGCCGTAGACCCGCGCGCCGTCGGCCACGCCCCCGGCGGCGTTCACCGCTTCGATGGCCTCTTCGGGCAGGGCCTGGTCGGGGTTGAAAATTTCGCTGCCGGTCTGGAAGTGGGCGGCATTGGCCAGGATGAAGTCGGTGGCGGTGAAGTAAGAGGTGTATTTGTCCATGTCGAAGCTGCCCGCAAAAGCGGTGGTGGCCCAGAACAGCACCACCGCCAGCGCCAGCGACAGCATGGTCAGGGCGGTCTTGCCCCGGCTGCGGCCGAGATTGGCCAGCGCCATGGCGGGCAGCGACACCGCCTTGGCCCGCCGCCGCGCGCCGGGTTTCGGGGCGCGGCCCTCGGTGTAGCGCACCGCCTCCACCGGCGACACCCGCCCCGCCATCCGCCCGGGGCGGCGGCAGGAGATGAGCACGGTAATGAGGGCGAAGAGGGCAGCCCCCGCAAAGAGGGCCGGGCTGGCGCTCACCACCGGGGCCACCCCGTTGAGGCGGGCGGTGACGACCGGCACCAGCGCGCCGCCCAGCAGCCAGCCGAGAAGAAGCCCCGCCGGGATGCCCGCCGCGCTGAGGGCCAGCGCCTGGATGCGGATGATGCGCCGCAGCTGGCGGGGGGTGGTGCCGATGGCCTTGAGCAGGCCGTAGAAGCGGATGTCCCCCGCCACCGAGATCTGGAACACATTATAAATGATGAGGTAGCCGGTGAGCAGGATGAGCCCCAGCGCCCCGGCCAGCGCCAGCAGGGTGGGTGCGTCCAGCTTCATGCTCAGCTGGGCCCCGGTGTAGGCCCAGTTCACCCCGATATCGACGTAGTTTTCCCCCGGCTCGTCGCACTGGTAGCCGTAATTGGCAAGGATGTCCCGCAGGTTCTGCTCGATGTTCAGCGAGGAGGAGAACATCACGTCCAGGTTCCAGCACCCGGTCATGCCGTCCGCCCCCGGCGGGGCCACGCCCAGCTTTTCCAGGATGGAATCCACCCGGCTTTCGGGCAGCAGCACGTGGGAGGCAAAGGTGGCCTCGTCCTTCTCCCACCAGCCGCAGAGGGTGAAGGTCTCTTCGGTGAGCTTGCCGTCCACGTTGATGGGCAGGGTGAACTGCGCGCCCAGTTCCGGCTCCACCCCCAGCAGCTCCAGCACCCGGGTGTCCGCCGCGGCCTCGTCGGTGCCCTCGGCGGGCAGCCGCCCGGTGGTGGGGGCAAGGAACATCCAGTCCGCCTCGTTCTCGTCCGCCCAGCTCACCTCCACATGGTCCTTCGTGAAAGCGTCCCCTTCGACCATGCCCAAAAAGCGCCGCAGGCCGTGGGCCTTCACCGGCGGGTCGGAAGCAAACAGTTCCGCCTGTTCCTCGGTGATGTACTTGAAGCCCCCGTGGGCATAGCCGCCCACCTGGCGGAAGGTGGCCTGCTGAAAGCCCTCGTTGATGGACAGGGCGATGGTGAACAGGCTGGTGAAAAGCACCGCCGTGAGGGCGATGGCCAGCACCGCCACCAGATTGCGGGTGCGGCTGGCGGCCAGGGCCCGCAGGCTCAGCCGCCGCACGCAGGTGCGGTTTTGTACCTTCATGCCCTCACCCCCTCGTCACGATGCGCCCGTCCTCGATGCGCACGATGCGGTCCGCCAGCTGGGCAATTTCCTCGTTGTGGGTGATCATCACCATCGTCTGGGCAAAGCGCCGCCCCGTCACCTTCATCAGGCTCAGCACGTCCTGGCTGGTCTTGGAGTCCAGGTTGCCGGTGGGCTCGTCCGCCAGCAGGATGGCCGGCTGGGCCGCCAGCGCCCGGGCGATGGCCACCCGCTGCTGCTGGCCGCCGGAGAGCTGCCCCGGCAGCCGGTCCAGCTTTTCCGCAAGGCCCAGCGCCTCCACCACCTGGGCAAGGTAGGCTTTGTCCGGCCGGCGGCCGTCCAGCTGCACCGGCAGCACGATGTTCTCCCACACGCTGAGCACCGGCACCAGATTGTAGGCCTGGAACACAAAGCCTATCTTGCGCCGGCGGAACACGGTGAGCGCTTCGTCCGAAAGGGCGAAGATGTCCCGCCCGTCCACCGTCACGGTGCCGGCGGTGGGGCGGTCCAGCCCGCCCAGCATGTGCAGAAGGGTGCTTTTGCCCGAGCCGGAGGTGCCCACCACCGCCACGAACTCCCCCTGTTCCACGTCCAGGTCCACGCCGTCCAGCGCCCGCACCCGGGCCTCCCCTGTTCCGTAGACCTTTTTGAGGCCCCGGGTCTGCAAAACGATCATTGGTCTTTCCTCCCAAAGAAAAAGTCTGTGCGTCCTTGCGACAACACAGACTTTATCACAAACATCTTTCCCGGTGCTGTCGGGAATGTGACAGTTCTGACACAAGTTTTTGCGCCGTCCGCCCGGGCCTCACTGCCGGGGCAGCCACAGCGAAAAGACGCTGCCCCTGCCGGGGGCGCTCTCCACCTTCACATAGCCCCCCTGCCCCTGGGCGATCTGGCGGGCAAGGTAGAGGCCGATGCCCACCCCCCGCGCCTGATAGGCCCCGGGGCAGCGGTAAAACCGCCCGAAGATCTTGGCGTGCTCGCTCTCCGGGATGCCGGGGCCGGTGTCCGCCACGCGGATGGCGGCGAACATCTCGTAAAGCCGCGCCTCCACCGTCACCCTGCCCCCGGCGGGGGTGTACTTCACGGCGTTGTCCAGCAGGTTGCACAGGGCCTCTTCCGTCCACTTTTCGTCGAACACCGCCTCCCCCGCCGCTTCGCTGACTGTGAGGGCCACCCCCTTTTCCGCCGCCGCGGGGGCGTACTGGGCCGCCGCCCGGCGCAGAAGGGGCTCCAGCGGCCCCGGCGCGGGGTGCAGCGCCAGCAGGCCCGTTTCCAGCCGGCTGGTCTTGACCAGCGCCTCCACCAGCACGCCCAGCTTTTCCGATTGGGCGTCGATGGCCGCCGCGCAGTCCTGCCCGGCGGGGGAGAGGGGCTGCTCCGCCAGCAGCTGGGAATAAAGCCGCAGGTTCGCCACCGGGGTGCGGGTCTGGTGGGCGATGTCCGCCACAAGGCCCGCCAGCCGGTCCTTTTCCTGCCGCACCCGGCCCGCCGAGGTCTCGCTGGCGGTCAGGTACCGGGCCAGCCGCGCCTCCAGCGCCGAAAGGCGGCTCTCGTCAAAGTGTTCCTCCGCAAAGCGGCCCTCCATGGCGGCGGTGAGCATCTCCTCCACCCGGTCCAGGGTGCGGGCGGCCCGCCGGCGCGCCGCGAGGCCCGCCCCCAGAGCGATGATGCCCGCCAGCGCCAGCAGCGCCGCGGCGATGACCCAGCCGGTCATGGCTCCACCGCCCAGGTGTAGCCGATGCCGTACACCGTTTTCAGGTATTCCGGCCGGGCCGGGTCGGCCTCCAGCTTGCCCCGCAGCCGCCGCACCGTCACCGACAGGGCGTTCTCCTCCACAAACTGCGCTGCGTCGGTCCACACCCGGTCCACCAGCATGGCCCGGCTCACCGCGTGGCCCCGGTTCTCCACCAGCACCCGCAGCAGCTTCTGCTCGGCCTTGGAAAGCTCGATGGCCGCCCCTTTCCGGCGGAAGTCCATCCGCTCAAAGTCGAAGGTGAAGGGCCCCAGCGCCAGCGCCCCGGCGGCGGGCTTTGCCCCGCCGCGCAGCCGGGCCGCCACCCGCGCCCGCAGCACCGCCAGGGAGAAGGGCTTGGTGATGTAGTCGTCCGCCCCGGCCTCAAGGCCGGTCACCTCGTCCAGTTCCAGGTCGTTGGCGGTGAGCAGGATGACCGGCGTTTCGTCCCCCGCCGCCCGCAGGCCCCGCACCAGGTCCAGGGCGCTGCCGTCCGGCAGGTTCACGTCCAGCACCAGCAGCGAAAAGCGCCGCTCCGCCAGCGCCGCCTTTGCCTCGGCAAGGCTGGCCGCCCGGCTCACCTCCCGGTCCGGCCCCGCCAGCGCCATGGCCACGCCCCGGCCCAGGGCCTCGTCGTCCTCCAAAAGAAAGATGCGCTCCATCTTCGGCTCACCTCCGCCGCGATTTTTTCTTTATTATACCGCCTTTTTGCAAAAATGCGACCCCGCCCGCCGGATTGGAAAAAACGCCCCGGCGCGCTATAATTAAAAAGCGCACGGCGGGGCCTGCCCGCCGCGAAAACTTTTTGGGGGAGGCTGAGGGCCACGATCATCCAGACCGGCGGGCGCACCGACACCGTGCAGTATTATTCCGATTGGCTGCTGCGCCGCTTTGAAGAGGGGTATGTGCTGGTGCGCAACCCCCGCTATCCCCATCTGGTCACCCGCTACGACCTCTCCCCGGACAAGGTGGACTGCGTGGTGTTCTGCTCCAAGGACTACCGCCCCATCCTGCCCCGGCTGCATGAGGTGACCGACCGCTTCCCCGCCTATTTCTTCTACACCATCACCGCCTACGGCAAGGACGTCGAGCCCGGCGTGCCCCCCATCGAGGCGGGCATGGAAACGCTGAAAGCTCTCTCCGCCCAGGTGGGGCGCCAGCGGGTGGCCTGGCGCTACGACCCGGTGCTGCTCACGAAGGACTACACCATCCCCCGCCACCTGGAGACCTTCGGGGCCATGGCCCGGGAGCTGGCCCCCTTCGTGGATAAGTGCATCTTCAGCTTTGTGGAGATGTACCGCAAGCTGGCGGTGAACATGCCCGAACTGCGCCCGGTCTTGCCCGCCCAGCGGCGGGAGCTGGCGGCGGGCCTGGGGGCCATCGCCGCAAGGTACGGTATGCCCCTGCAAATTTGCGGCACCGACCAGGACTTTTCCCCCTTTGGCATCCGCCCCTCCGGCTGCATGACGCTGGAGACATTGGGCAAAGCCAACGGCGTGGTGTTCAAGGAGCGGGCGCACCGGGGTATGCGGCCCGGCTGCCACTGCATCGAGACAAGGGACATCGGCGCTTACGACAGCTGCCCCAACGGCTGCCGCTACTGCTACGCCAACACCGACCCCCGCCTTGCCCAGAAAAACTACTGCCTCCACGACCCGGCCTCGCCCTTTCTGCTGGGCGGGCCGGAGCCGGGGGACGAGGTGCACAAAGCCGACCAGCGGCCCTTCGCCATCACCGCCCGGCTGGACGACCCGGTGCTGCCCGGTTTCTGACGCAAAAAAAGAAGGCTCCTTGCAAGGAGCCTTCTTTTTTGTCTCGGTTCACATTTCCCGGGCAAACAGCCCCGCCCGGTGCAGCGCCGGACGCAGCGCCTTTGCCAAGAGCACCGCCACGATGGCGCCCGCCACCGCGTTCACCATACTGCTGGCCAGCTTGGTAAGCATCTGCACCTGCACCGCGCCCAGGGTCTGGCGCTCGATGCAGTACATCACGATGAAGCTCTTGCCCATGTAGAGCGCCACATAGGCCAGAACGCCCACCACCGCGCCGGCGATGTCCCGCCCCAGGGTGTGGACGGCGGCGGACTTCTGCTTCAGGCCGCCCCAGGAGATGAGCCCCGCCAGAAAGCCGATGGCGAACTTGGTCAAAAAGGTGATCCAGCTCTCGGCGATGTACATCGGGTTGGTGAAGTCGAACAGCATGCTGCCCACGCCGCTGGCAAGGCCGCCCACCCACGGCCCGAACAACAGGCCGGTCAGGGCGCAGAAGCCGTTGCCCAGGTGGACGCGGCTCACATCCCCGATGGGGATCTGCATCCAGCTGGATGTGAACACCAGCGCGCTCATCACGCCGAACACCGCCAGCCGCTGCACGCTCCAATATTTCTTCTCCATATGTATCCCCCTCTTTTTGCGGGCGGGCCAAAAGCCCTTGACTTTGTGTCCCCCGCGGTCTATGCTACCATTATACGCCGGACTGATTCTATTGAAATATCCAGAAAAAATATTTTTTATGGGGTCAGTTTGAGGAAAAGGGGGCAGAAAGCATGCTTCAGATCACCTTCTCGCCGAAAAAGGACGGCCCGCTCTACCAGCAGCTCTACCGGGCGGTGACGGCCCAGATACGCTCCGGCCAGCTGGCCGCGGGGGAAAAGATGCCCGGCAAGCGCACCCTGGCGGGGCAGCTGGGGGTGAGCGTGAACACGGTGGACGGGGCTTATCAGATGCTGGCGGCGGAGGGCTGGCTGGAGGCGCGGCCCCGGTCGGGCTATTACGTGCGGCCCTACCAGCGGCCCCTGGCCCCGGCGGCCCCCACCCCGGACCTGCGCCCCGCCCGCACGGCGGCCCCGGCGCGGAGCTGGGCCTTCGACCTCTCCACCGGCGGGGTGGACACCGGCCTCTTCCCCTTCCGCACCTGGGCGCGTATCCAGAAGGAGCTGCTCTACAGCCGCCCCGGCCTGCTGGCCCACGGCGAGGGCCGGGGCGACGAGGAGCTGCGGGCGGCCATCGCGCGGCATCTGCGGGCCTGGCGCGGGGTGGACTGCACCCCCGACCAGATCGTGGTGGGCGCGGGCGTGGAGTATCTGATGAGCCTGCTGGCGCGGGTGGTGGGCAGCTCCATCACCGCGCTGGAAAACCCCGGCTACGCCCGCACCCGGCGCATTCTGCACAACAACGGCATCCGCTGCGTGCCGGTGGCGGTGGATGAACAGGGGCTGGACCCGGACGCTCTGGCGGCGGCGGGGGCACGGCTGGTGTATGTGACCCCCAGCCACCAGTTCCCCACCGGGGCGGTGATGCCGGTGGGCCGGCGCACCAAGCTGCTGAACTGGGCCGCCGCCGCGCCGGGGCGGTACATCATCGAGGACGACTATGACTCCGAGTTCCGCTTTGACGTGCGCCCCCTGCCCAGCCTGCAGGGCATGGCCGGGCGGGAGGGGCCGGTCATCTATCTTTCCACCTTCTCCCGCAGCCTCGCCCCCAGTATCCGCATCGCCTACATGGTGCTGCCCCTGCCTCTGCTCAGCCGGTTCGGGGCGGCCTTCGGGGGCTATTCCTCCACCGTCAGCCGCTTCGAGCAGCAGACCCTGGCCATCTATATGGACGAGGGCCACTTTTCCCGCCAGCTGGCCCGGGCCAGAGGCCGCTACCGGGCGCGGATGCAGGCCCTCACCGCCGCGCTGGAAAAGGCCCTGGGCCCCGAGCGGGTGCGCTTTCACGGGCGGCACACCGGGCTGCACTTCCTCTTGCAGCTGACCGACGGCCCCGGCGAAAAGGAGATGGTGGAGCGGGCCGCCGCCGCGGGGGTGCGGCTGGCGGGCCTGTCGGACTATTATCTGGCCCGGCCGGAGCTCTGCCCGCCCCGCACGGTGGTGGTGGGCTACGGCGCGCTGGCGGACGACCAGGTGGAGGCCGCCGCCGCGGCCCTCAGGGCTGCGTGGCCGGGCTGACCGTCGCTTCCGGCTCCAGCGGGTCGGACACGGCGGCCGAGGCGGAGGGCGCGGGCGAGGCTTCGGTCCCTTCCGCCGCCGGGAACAGCCGGGTGGCGAAGGCGATGCTGTCCTGGGCGAAGTCGTAGCGGCGGCTCTCTTTGTCATAGCGGCCGGGCACCGTTTCGGCGGTGACCTCGGCGTTCTCCTTGGCCAGCCAGGTGAGGGTGTCCGCCAAGTCGTAGAGGTCGGCGGCGGAAAGGTCGGTGAGCAGGCTGCCGCTCACCGCCCGCAGCCCGGCGGGCAGGGCGGTGGGCAGTTCTTCCAGCTGCTGGCGCAGCGCCGCCTGCCACACTGCGCCCCGCAGCCGGGCCTCGCGGGCCACCGGCAGGTCCAGCGCAGCGATGAAGGCGGTGGCCTCCTCCGGCGAAAGGGAGAGCACCGGGCTCTCCGAAAGGCCCAGGCTCTCCAGCTCGCTTTGCTCCAGCAGGCCGGTCAGGTTCACCCGGGGGTCCTCCAGGTCCCCCCACACCTGGCCCAGGCTGCCCGGCGTGATGGCCAGATACCGGTCGATGGAAATGTTCAGCGTGCCGCCCAGCAGCTGGGCCGCCCGGGCAGGCCCGGCGCTGGCGTAGCTGTCCGCCAAAAGCACGGTGCCTCCCGGCCCCAGCAGCACGCTCTCGGCGGGCACCGGGCACAGGGTCACGGCGGCGTCGATGGCGTTCAGCCGCACCAGCAGAAAGGCCGGTTCCTCCGCCGCCACCGCCACCAGCACCGTCAGGTCGTTGGCCGACGTGGGCCGCTGCACAGGCACCCCGCTTTGCGACCGGGCCGCGGGCTCCGAAGCCCGCTCCTGCCAGGCGGAATAGAACACAAAGGCCCCCAAAAGGGGCATCAGAATGGCCAGTGTGAGAAAAAACGAAAGCCAGAAGGCCCGCGGGCCGGATCGGCGCATGGGTGCTCCCCCTCCTTTTGCCAACACAGGGATGTGCATGTAGCATGGGCCGCCCGGGCAGGCTATATGCAGAGGAGCGGAAAAAAGGGGGAACGGCATGAAAAAGGAAAAGGACAACGTGCTGCCCAAGATGGTGCGCAAGGTGGTCAAAGCCGCCCGTTCCAGCGACCACGACCCGCTGGGCAGCTACACCGGCACTCCGGCGAACGACGAGGACGAGCGCCCCACCCAGGACGCGGACGACCTTTGAACGAAGAAAAGGGGAGGCCCCGGCCGGGGCCTCCCCTTTTCTTCGTTCAGCGCGCCACCCGGCGGCGGCACATGCCGCGCCTGCCGCATTCCGGGCAGGTGAGTTTGCGGCGGGTGAGGGTGTGATAGCCCTTTACATACTCCGCCATGGTGGGCACGAACAGCGCCCCGCAGGCCGGGCACTGGTACCAGCCCGCCCCCGCGCCCAGCACCGCCGCGCCGCCGATGCCCGCCGCCGCCGTGACGAGGGCCAGCGCCAGCACCGCCAGGCGCGCCGCCGCGGGCAGCGGCAGGAAGCTGGCGATGATGGTGAGCGCGCACACCGCCACCACCGTCACCGACCCGCAGATGACCGACAGCACCATCCGCTTTTTGTTCTCCTGATTCTGACGCACAAGGTCCATCATGTTCGCCTCCGCCTGTTCCTTATATTCCTCTTCCTCCACCCGGCGGCCCGCCAGCAGTTCGTTCACCGAAACGCCCAGCGCCTCGCACAGGGGCAGCATCAGGCCCACCTCTGGCAGGCCGCCGCCGCACTCCCATTTTGAGACGGTCTTGTCGCTGATAGAAAGCCGCTCCGCCAGCTGCCGCTGGGTGAGGCCCAGCTCCTTGCGCCGGGCGGCGATGAACCGCCCGGTTTTTGCCTGATCCATTTTTCCGGCCTCCTTCCTGCCGCTATTGTACCGCGCCTTGCCCCCAAAAACCACCCACGAAGCGTAGAGTTCGTTGCGAAAGAGGGCGGCGTCTGGTATAATTTGCAAAAAAGGGGAGATGGCTTTATGAACGATGCAAAACAGGCTTCGCCCGCCTTCGGCGGCTTCCTCATCCTGCCGCTGAAATACGACCCCGACCGGCTGGGCCGCGCCCGGCTGGAGGCGCTGGGCGAGCCCGCGCCGGTGACCACCGCCGACGTGAACGAGAACATCAAGGCCATGTTCGACCCTGCTTCCCCCGCCTCGGTGGGCTGGGGCCGCGTGCTGCCACGGCAGGCGCTCTGGGCGTCGCTGGGCGGCGGGCGCGCGGGCGCGCTGAAGGTGCGCTCCGGCGGGCGGGAGTTCGATTTTTCGCTGGAAGAGGCCCGCCTGTATGTGTTCAACACCCGGGTGGCCTTTCTCTGCCTTTCCCTCACCTTCCCCAGCATGGAGACGCTGGCGGCCATCTGCAACCCCGGCTGGGCCAGCAGCAGCGCCGCGTTCTTCCGGCTGGACGAAGCGGGCCAAAGCCGCGCCTTTTCGCTGGAAGGCTGGCTGGACGGCCTGCTGGGGCCCCTGGGCCTGCAAAAATTCTTCGACGGGCCCTCCTCCTACCTGCTGGACGCCTACGTCTACACCTTCACCCTCGCCCCCGAATGGTTCGACACGCTGGAGGAGATGCGCGCCGTCACCTTCAACCTGCACAAGATGGTGGAGCCCGACGCCCCCATGGAGGACGCGGCGGAGGAGGACATCCGCTATGTGTTCGCCGCCCGCAACCGGGACAAAAACGCCTACCGCTGGGGGTGCTGCGTGGCCAGCCAGACCATCTCCTATGTGGTGGCGGACCCGGCGCTGGACCTGGCGGCCCAGCTCGCGGTGCAGGCGGAGGACGGGCTGCCGGTGGTGCTGCTGGCCCTCTATGAAAAATACACCTGCCTGCGGTTCACCGAATTGATGGCCCGGCTGAAGAAAGGCCGCATGAAGGAGCTGCGGGAGCTGAAAAACCTGCTGCTGAACTTCCGCGCCTTCGGCACGGCGGCCCCGGCCAACCTCTCCCGCTGGCACAACGTCAAACAAATTTTTGCGAATCTTCTGGCGGTGAACGACGTGGAAACCGCCGTGGCGGACGTGAGCGCCAAGCTGGACATCCTTGCCGCCCACCAGCAGGAGCTGGAGCACGCCCGCAGCGAGACGGTCATCAACCTCATTACCCTGTTCGGCATCGTGTCCATCCTGGCGTCGGTGCTGTCCATCGTGCAGATCCTCTCCGACGGCAACACCCTCATCTGGGCCTCCACCATCCTCACCACCGGCCTGCTGGCCCTGGCCACCGCCTTCGCTTTGCGCCGGCGCTGAAACTCAAAAGAAAAGCGTCCCGGCCCCTTTTCGGGGGCCGGGACGCTTTGTCCATGTTTACGCCAGCACCGCGGCGGCAAAGTCCAGACCGAACTGCCGCGCCTCGGCCAGCTGGGCCTCGCTGGGCTTGAAGCGCACCTTCAGGCCCTCCACCGGCAGCGCGAGGCCGATGGCCTGCATCTGGGCGGTGAGCTTGGGCACCGCCTCGCCGCTCCAGCCGTAGCTGCCGAAAGCGCCCGCGGGCTTGCCCTTGTGGATGATGGGGTTCAGGCCCACCAGCATCTCGTAGATGGGGGGCAGGGCGTCGCCCACCAGGGTGGGGCTGCCCAGCAAAAAGCCGTCGGCGGTCTGCACCGCGGCGCGGGCGGTCTCAAGATCGCACTCCACCAGGTCGTAGAGCTCCACATGCTTCACGCCGCCCTCGGCCAGCGCGTCGGCGATGACCCCGGCCAGCTGCTTGGTGTAGCCGTAGGCGGAGACATAGGCGATGGCCACCCTCCGCTCGTCGGCGGGCACCACCACCGGGGTGGCCCACTGGCGGTAGAGCTCCAGATAGTGGGGGATGTTGGCGCGCAGCACCGGGCCGTGGCCGTTGCCGATGAACTGGATGTCCAGGGGCTTGATTTTATCCAGAGCCTTCAGCACAAAGGGCTTGAAGGGGCCCATGATGCAGTCGAAGTAGTACTTGTAGGCCTCGGTGAAGTCGCCGTCGATGAGGTCGTTGAACACCCGGTCGTCGGCGTAGTGGCAGCCGAAGGAGTCCACGGTGAACAGCGCCTTCATCTCGGGGATGTAGGTGTACATGCTGTCCGGCCAGTGGAGGAAGGGCACGCTCAGGAAGGTGAGGGTGCGCCCGCCCAGGTCGATGGTGTCGCCCTCCTTCACCGCGCGGGAGACGAAGGGCTTGTTCACGATCTCCTTCAAGAAGGTGATGGCGGTGGCGCTGCCCACCACGGTGGCGTTCGGGGTCAGGTCCAGCAGCTTTTCCAGGCTGCCGGAGTGGTCGGGCTCGGTGTGGCCCACCACGATGTACTTCACCTCGTCCAGGCTGCACACCTCTTTGAGGTTGGCCAGATACTCGTCGAAGAATTTCTCCTTCACCGTCTCGAACAGGGCCACGCCCTCGGCGCCCCGCACTGCGTAGGCGTTGTAGCTGGTGCCCCAGTCGCTGTGCATGACGATGTCGAACACCCGCAGGTCGTGGTCTTCAACGCCCACCCACCACAGGTCGTCCATTGCTTTGATCGCACTCATTCCTCATCGCTCCTTTTTCCCTTGCCCTTCCCGGGCCGTTCCGGGGTCTAATTATATCAGCGGCTGCCCCGCCTGCACGTTGCCGCGGCAACAGTTTTGGCGGGGCGGGCGCTTTTATTCCTCTTCGCCCTCGATGGGCGCGCCGGGGCCGCCCCGGCTCTTCATGTACTCCTCGAAGCTGGCGAACTTCTGCGCCGGCGGCTTGCGGGAGATGAGCAGCAGGCCGGGGTCCTCATCCGCGGTGCGGGCGGGGGCTTTGGCCGGCTTTTCGCTGCGCCGGGCATTGTGCTCCCCGGTCTCCCGGACGGGCCGGGCGGCGGGGGCCTGCTTGGGCCCGCGGGCGGGGGCGGCGGCGCGCTCGCCCCGGTTCTGGCCGTTCCGGCCGCCCTGCTTTTGGCTGTTCTGCCTGGGCGCGCCGGGCTTTTGGCCGTTGTTCTGCTTCTGGCCGGCCTCGGCGCGGGGCTGGCTGTTCTGGCCGCCCTGGGGGGCCTGACCGTTCTGGGCCGCTGCCGCGGCGGCAGCGGAGGCCGCCGCGCGGCGGCGCCGCCGGCGGCGCTTGGCGCTGGCCGACAGGCCCTGGGCGGGCTTTTCGTTCTGTTCCATCTTCTCTTCCTCCCTTTGTTGGGCTGGCGGTTCCGCCTTCGGCTCTTTGCGGGGCGCGGGGGCGGGCGTTGGGGCGCTCCGGGCCGCCTCCTGCTGCGCCGGGCGGGGCAGGGCGGGCGTTTCGCGCACGGGTATCTTTTTGCGGATGAGCTTTTCGATGGCGGCGAGGTACTCCTCTTCCTCCGGGCTGCAGAAGGCCACCGCCGTGCCCTCGGCCCCCGCCCGGCCGGTGCGGCCGATGCGGTGCACATAGGTCTCGGGCACCTCCGGCAGGTCCAGCTGGAACACGTGGGACAGTTCGCTGATGTCGATGCCGCGGGCGGCGATGTCGGTGGCCACCAGGGCCTTCAGCCGCCCGGACTTGAAGCCCTCCAGCGCCGCCACCCGGGCGCTCTGGCTCTTGTTGCCGTGGATGGCCGCCGCCTCGATGCCCTGCTTGGTCAAAAAGGCGGCGATGGCGTTGGCCCCGTGCTTGGTGCGGCTGAACACCAGGGCGTTCTTCACCGCCGGGTCGGCCAGCAGAAGGGCCAGCAGCCGCTTTTTGTCCGCCTTGGCCACCCGGTAGAGGCTCTGGTCGATGCGGTCCACCGTGCTGGAGGGCGGGTCCACCTTCACGCTCACCGGCTTTTGCAGGATGCCCGCCGCCAGCTGCTCGATCTCCTTGGGCATGGTAGCGCTGAACAGAAGGTTCTGGCGCTTTGCCGGCAGCTGGCGGATGACCTTCTTCACGTCGTGGATGAAGCCCATGTCCAGCATGCGGTCCGCCTCGTCCAGCACAAAGACCTCCAGGTGGGACAGGTCCACAAAGCCCTGCCCGATGAGGTCGTTCAGCCGCCCGGGGCAGGCGGTGAGCACCTGCACCCCCTTTTGCAGCGCCGCCACCTGGGGCGCCTGGCCCACGCCGCCGAAGATGACCGTGTGGCTCACCTTCAGGTACTTGCCGTAGGCCGAAAAGCACTCGTCGATCTGCAGCGCCAGCTCCCGGGTGGGGGTGAGGATGAGGGCCCGGATGCCCTTTTCGGCGGGCTGTGTCCGGCTCAGCCGCTGCAGAATGGGCAGCGCGAAGGCCGCCGTCTTGCCGGTGCCGGTCTGGGCGCAGCCCAGCAGGTCCCGCCCGGCCAGCACCGGCGGGATGGCCTTTTGCTGGATGGGCGAGGGGCTGGAATAGCCCGCCTCCTCCACCGCCCGCAGCAGCGGGCGGATGAGTTGCAATTCATTGAAATCCATATTCCTCCAAAACCAAACAAAGGAGCGCCGGGCTCACAAAATGGCCCGGCATTCCAGATAATAGCGCTTGTCCCGCGCGTGGCCCATGCTGAAGGTCTTGCGGGGCAAAGCGCCCCCCAGCACCACGCCCCGGAACAGGTCCCCTTTCTCAAAGGGCGGCAGCAGGATGCCGGTGTTGCCCTCTTCGCAAAGCTCGGCCACCGCATCCTCACCGTGGATGTAGTCCACCGACGAGGCGGGGTTGCGTTTCAGGTAGTCCGCCAGGAAGGCCTCCACCGTGCCCACCGCAAGGGGCTCGGGGCTGCCCGCAAGGCGCACGGTCCGCCGCCATGCCCCGTGCACCAGGGTGATGACCTGGTCGCCGGGGGCCTCTTCGCCGTCCACGGCGATGTTTCTGGCCGCGCACCACTCCTTGAGGCGGGCCAGCAGCTGCAGCCCCGGCACGCCGAACACCACCCGGTGGATGGGCTCAAAGCCGATGGCCTCGCTGTGCAGGTTGCACACCTCCGCAAGGCACCACCGGGCGGGATGGCAAGCCCGCTCGTCTTCCGGCAGCCCGGCTTTCAGCGCCTCCCAAAAGGCTTTGGCGGTGGCAAGGCTGTGGTTGCCGTCCCCCACCGCCAGGGTCATGGGCGGCGCGCCGGCCGCCTGGGGGTATTTTTCGTCAAAGGTTTTTTGGCTGCCCAGGGCCGCCAGCGCCTCTTCCACCCCTTCCAGCAGGGCGGGGTCCTCCATCGCCCAGCCGCGGACAAAGCCGCCGCCCAGCGCCAGCTCCCCGTCGTAGAGAAGGGGCAGCCGGTCCTTTTGGGCGGCCACCGGCTCCACCAGGGTGCGGCCCGCGTCGTCCGCCAGCATCAGGATGTGGGGGCTTTCCAGGCTCGCCCCGTTTCGCACCGCCAGGCGGGGCGGGATGCGGCTGGGCACGGTGCCCTCGGTGGGGCGCACCGCGGGGCTCATCCCCGGCCGCCAGTCGTACTGTTCCAGGTCGATGAGGCCCACAAGGCCCTGCCGCACCTTGCCGTCGGTCTGGGTGCGCTCCACATAGACAAAGCCGTTCACGCAGCGGGTGAGCACCCCGGCGCGGTAGCGCTCCATCGTCTCGTGGATGGCCCGGATGCGGGTGGGGGTGTCCACCTTGTCCAGATACACCTCCGGCAGCACGATGTTCAGCGCGCTGGGCCCGCCCGCCGCCAGGGCGGCGGCCTGTTCCCAGTAGTCCGGCTGGCTGGTGAACTGGTCGCAGGCAAGGCAGGCCCACTGGCTCACCGGGATGTTCTCTTGGGGCAGCAGGATGCGCCCGGGCACAAAACAGGGCTCCATTGCCGTTCCTCCTTCTTTTTTTACAGCAGGGTGAAGCTGTCGCCCTGCACCAGGGCGATGTTGGCAACGCCGCCCGCTTTCAGCTCGGTCACCGCGGCGTCCAGCAGGGGCTGCTGCTCCTCGGTGACGGCTTCGTCCACCCGGATGGCAAGGTTCTTCACGCCCAGCTCGGCGCAGGAAGCGCCCAGCAGCTGGCTGTCGGAGCCGGCCAGCACTTCGCTCAGGGGGTATTCCACCCAGCAGTCGCCGCCGGCCTGCCAGCCTTCCAGCACCTGGGCCAGACGCTGGCCCATGGAAACGCCCGCCGTGTCGCCGTAGTTGGCCTTGTCGCGCCCGGCGGTGGTGGGGAACTGCACGCCGGTGAGCCACACCTGCTCAAAGCCCATGGCACGCACCTCGTCGATGAGGGAGGTGATGTAGCTCACCGCCCCGTCGGAGTAGGGGTTCAGCCAGGGCTTGCCGCCCGCGTCGGCGGCGGCGTCCAGCCAGAAGTAGTCGGTGTCCTGATAGCGCACCGCGAGGCTGCGGTCCACATAGGGGGCCAGCGGGTCCTGGAAGGCGCAGATGGCGGCCACCGGGGTGACGCCCGCATCCTTCAGCGCCTGCACGGCGGCGGCGTCAAAGGTGGTGGCCGAAATGCTGGACTGGGCGGTGGCCACGCCGCTCTGGTAATAGACGTAGCCCTGGCTGTCCTTGCAGGGCACCACGGCGTAGCGCACCCCTTCCGCCACAAGGCTCTGGGCGGTGGAGGCTGCCTGCTCGGCGCTGGAAAGGCCGGAGATGCTCACAAAGGCCCAGCCGCCGTCCTCCGGGTTGATGGCCGGTTCCGGCGTGGGCTGGGGTTCGGGCGTTGCCTCCGGCTCGGCCTGCGGTTCAGAAGCGGGCTGGGAGGTGCCGGTGGAAGTGCCGGAACTCTCGCCGCCGCCCTCTTTCAGGCTGTACCAGGTGCTGGTGCCGAAGTCGATGACCGCCGGGCCGATGAGCCAGCCGGCGGCAAAGAGCGCCGCCAGGGCCAGCACAGCGCCCAGGATGCGGCGCAGCTGCTGGCCGCCGCTGTAAAAGCTGCGGCGGTAGCGCTTGACTTTGCCCATGTTTTTTCGTGCCATGTGGATCGCCTCCTTTGGGGAGTTGGCCCCGCCCTGCGGGGTGTCAGATGGCCAGACGGTGGCCGGTAAAGGCGTAGATGGCCAGCGTCAGGATGCTGATGTAGATGAGGGTGATGGGCAGCCCTTTGAAGGCGGCGGGCACCGCCCGGCTGCGCAGCTTGCGCTGGCTCTCGGTGACCACCACCACCGCCAGGGTGTAGCCCACGCCGCTGCCCAGGGCAAAGCCCATGGTCTGCACCCAGGAAAAGCCCTGGGTGGCGGTGAGCAGCATCACGCCCAGCACCGCGCTGTTGAAGGTGGCCATGGGCAGCACGGCCACGATGTCCTTGGCGGCGCTTTTGAAGATGAGCAGCACCAGCCCCAGCACCACCGCAAAGGCCACCGCGCTGCACAGGATGAACACCAGCGGGCGGATGGCGCTGCGGAACTCGAAGGGCTGGATGAGGCGGTTGGCCACCTTGGCCAGCGGCGCGCTGATCAGCTGCACCGCGCACATCAGCCCGCCGAACACCAGGGTGTCCACGGTGGAGTCGTCCACCAGTTTCACCAGGCGGGAAACGCCCAGCGCGCGGCTGAACACCGCGTTTTCAGCGAACATGGCCGCCGCCGCGTAGAGGAAGAAGACGGCACAGGCTCTCAAAACTTCACTCATTGGCCTCTCTTCGCCTCCATGTTCACATATTTCTTGTAGCGGTTCACCGCGCTGCGCCACACCGCGCACACCACGCCCAGCAGCAGAAAGCCGCCGGCGGGCAGGCTGGCCATGGGGAACAGGTCGGCGGGGATGCGGGGAATGGCGTGGTCGAACAGGGTGGCGGTGGTGAGCACCTCCCGCAGGCAGCCCATGAGCATCAGCACCAGCACATAGCCGCAGGTGGTGCGCAGGCCCTTTTTGAGGGCCGTGACCAGCCGCTCCTTCTGGGGCCGCTCGTAGCGCTTGATGATGAGGGGCTCCACCACCAGCAGGGGCAGATAGATGCCCAGATGCAGGATCTCCACGTCAAAGATGGCCTGCAAAGCGTAGTACACGCCGATGTACACCGTGGCGCTGGTCAGGCAGTAGATGAGGCCCCGGAACCGGTAGTAGCCGGTGCGGGCCAGCAGCGCCGCGATCACCCGCACCGGGGTGAGCAGCAGGATGACCGCCACGCTCAGCATCAGGGCGTTGCGCGCGGTGGTGGCAGCCACCACCAGCGGCGCAAGGCCCATGCCCTGCATGATGACGGGGTTGTTCAAAAAGATGCGGTCCCGCCGGGCGATGCGGGTCATGTTCTCCGACAGGTAAACTGCTTTCTTAGTATTCACGCCGCACCACCCCCTTGTGATGGATCGCCCGCTGCACGGCCCGGTCCATCCAGCCGGACACCGCGCCCACCGCCAGCAGCGCAAAGCACACGCCGGTCTCGTAGGTGCCGTAGTAGCGGAAGAGCATGGTCGCCACGCCCAGCACGAGGCCGTAGACCGCGCGGCTGGCGTTCGATTTGGGCAGGGTGACCGGGTCGTTGATGAGGAACACCGCCGCGAAGAGCACGCCGCCGGTGCAGATCTCGTACTTCACCACGTCCAGGCGCTCCAGCAGATGCTCCCAGGGGGCGGCGAAGGCCAGATCCCCCAGCCGCGGGAAGAAGAAGGCCATGAAGGCGCAGGCGAAGATGAAGCCCAAAGGCGCCACAAGGCCCATCCGCCGCCGGTGGATGAGGAACAGCGCGCAGGCCAGGATGACCAGCAGCACGGTGGTGCCCATGGGGCCGGCGTAGTTGCCCAGCACCAGGTCCACCGTGTCGATGGTGGGCAGGCCTCCCTCGCGCAGCATGTGGCTGGGGCTTTCCACCAGGCCCACGCCGGACGCCGACCCCAGCGGCAGGAAGGCGAAGAGGGAGGTGTCCGGATAGGCGAACATCCGCCCGGACCAGCTCACCGCCACCACCGCGTAGCCCACGGCCGCCGGGTGGAAGAGGTAAGCGCCGTAGCCGCCGAAGGCCTCCTTGCCCACCAGCACCGCGGTCAGGGTGCCGATGATGACCATGTAGTAGCTGGCGGTGGCGGGCATCATCAGGGTCACCAGCAGGGCAAAGGCCTCGCTGCTCCACTCGCCCTTCTCGTATTTCTGGCCGCGCAGCAGCGCCACCAGCCGGTCGCACAGGTTGGCGGTGATCACCGCCACCGCGCACAAAAGCGCCGGCCGCGGCCCGTAGAAGAACACCGCCATGGCGATCAGCGGCAGACACATATAAACGATGTCGGTGTGGGTGCCCTGGTCCTCGTGGAGGGGGGCGATCCCTTTGGGTTTTGTGCTCATCGGGTTTCCTTTCTCCGGCCCCCAAAAGGCCGGTTTAGGCTTGTTTCAAAGCGCGGGCAGCCTCGGCGGCGTCCTTCGCGCCGAAGAGGTAGCTGCCTGCCACCAGCAGGTTTGCCCCCGCGCTGACGCACTGGGGGCCGGTGACGGCGTCCACGCCGCCGTCCACTTCCAGCAGGGGGGCAAGGCCCCGCTCGGCGCAGGCCTGGCGCAGAAAATCCAGCTTATCCAGCGCCATGGGCATGAACTTCTGGCCGCCGAAGCCCGGCTCCACGCTCATCACCAGCACCAGCTCCAGCCGGCTCAGATAGGGCAGCACCGCCCCGGCGGGGGTGCCCGGCTTGACCGAAAGCCCCGCCTTGCAGCCGGCGGCATGGATGGCGTCGATCACCGCGCCGGGGTCGTCCTCGCTCTCCAGATGGAAGGTGATGAGGTCCGCCCCCGCCTTTGCGAACACCTCCGTGTACTGCAAGGGGTGGCTGATCATCAGATGTACGTCGTAAAAGGCCTCGGGCAGCGCGGCATGCAGGCTTTTCAGAACCGGCACGCCGAAACTGATGTTGGGCACGAAGTGGCCGTCCATCACGTCGAAGTGCAGCATGTCCGCGCCCGCCGCCAGCACCCGCCGGCAGTCCTGTTCCAGACGCGCAAAATCCGCCGCCAGGATGGAGGCGCTCAGTTGGGTCATGGGCAAACTCTCCCTTATACAAAGCAATATATAGCTTATTTTATCCCAAACCGGGCGAAAAAGCAAATCGGCGCCGCCCTTTTTCACGGTTTTTGCACAAAAAACCGCGCCCTGAAAATCAGAGCGCGGCGGGCTTATTTGTGGTTCTTGCGCTTTTCGCCGGCGGGAGCTTCGCAGGGCAGGGTGAAGCTGAAGCGGCAGAACCGCCCCTCCTCGCTCTCCGCCCAGATCTTGCCGCCGGAAAGGCCGATGAGCACCTTGCAGATGTGCAGGCCCAGGCCGCTGCCCTTGGTGTTCAGGCCGCGGCTCTTGTCCTCTTTATAAAAGCGCTCAAAGACGAAGGGCAGCGCCTCGGGGCTGATGCCCTGGCCGGAGTTCTCCACCGAAACGGTGACATTGCCCCCCGATTTCTGCACCGAGAAGCGGATGTAGCCGCCCTTGGGGGTGAACTTGAGGGCGTTGTCGAAGAGGTTGTAGACCACCTGATACACAAGGTCCGGGTCGGCGTAGACCAGGGTCTTCTGGGGCGCGAGGCCCTGGATCTCCACGCCCTGGTCCTCCACCCGCTGCTCGGCGCTGAACACCACGCCAGTGAGGCTCTCCCACACGTCGTAGCTCTGGGCGTTCACCCGGTATTCGCCGGCCTCGAGTTTGGAGATGTCCAGCATGTTCTGGATGAGCCTCGTCAGCCGGCCCACCTCCTGGCTCACAAGGCCGAGATAGTGCTGGCGCATGTCGTCGGGGATGGTGCCGTCCAGCATGCCGTCGATGAAGCCCTTGATGCTGGTCATGGGGGTGCGCAGCTCGTGGGCGATGTTGCCCATGAAGCTGGCGCGGCTGGAGTCGATGGTCTCCAGGTTGCGGGCCATGTTGTTGAAGGTCACCGCCAGCTGGGCCACCTCGTCGTCGCCGTCCACCGGCACCCGCACGCTGAAATCGCCGCTGCCGAACTTGCGGGCGGCCTCGCTGATGCGCCGCATGGGGGTGGTGAGCCGGGTGGTGAAGAAGATGGCCAGCACGCTGGAGGCCAGCAGCATCAGCCCGGCGGCCAGCACGAAGCTGGAGAACATGTCACCCACAAAGATGTTCAGGCTGCCCGCGCTGGTGGAGGCGAACACATAGCCCAGGGGCAGGCCGTTCTGGCTCTCCACCGCGCCGCCCACGGTGTGGCAGGCGGAGGAGTACATGCCGCCCAGGGTGCCGGTCTCAAAATAGCCGCCCCCGGAGGCCAGCGCCGCCAGGATGTTCGCCGGCACCTGCCGCCCCACGTTGGAGCTGCCCGTGCCCTCGCTGCACATCTTCACCACGCCGTTTTCGTCGGTGAACAGGATGATGGTGCTGCTGGTCTCGCTGATGAGGGCCATGCTCTCCTGGATCTTCTGGGCCAGGGCGGGGTCCACGTCCACGGTGCCCTCCGACTGCTGGCGCAGGTGGATCTGGGAGGTGACGATGGACACCACCTCGCTGAGGGATTCCTTTTTGTCCTGCTTGAAATAGCCCATCACCAGATACATCTGGATGGCGCACAGCACGGCGGTGCTGACGATGAGCAGCGCCGCCGTGGTGGAAAAATACATGGAGCTGATGCTCTTGCGCATGGCCCGGTCAGTCCTTTACTTCAAACTTGTAGCCCACGCCCCACACGGTCTTGAGGCTCCATTTTTCGCTGGCTCCCTCCAGCTTCTCCCGCAGGCGCTTGATGTGCACGTCGATGGTGCGGGAGTCGCCGTAGTACTCGAAGCCCCACACCTCGTCCAGCAGCTGGTCGCGGGTGAACACCCGGTTGGGGTGGCCGGCAAGATAGGCCAGCAGCTCCAGCTCCTTGGGGGGCGCTTCCACGATCTTGCCCTTCACCTTCAGCTGATACTGGCTCATGTCCAGCGAGAGGTTCTCGAACTGGATGACGTTCTTGTCGCCGTTTTCGGCGGCGTGGCAGCGGCGCAGCACCGCCTTGATGCGGGCCACCACCTCCTTGGTGTCGAAGGGCTTGACCACATAGTCGTCCGCCCCCAGTTCCAGGCCCAGCACCTTGTCAAAGGTCTCGCCCTTGGCGGTGAGCATGATGACCGGCGTGTCGCCCGCGGCGCGGATGCGCCGGCAGACCTCCCAGCCGTCCATCTTGGGCATCATCACGTCCAGCAGCACAAGGCTGGGCTTCTGGCTTTCAAAGGCGGCCACGGCGGCCTCGCCGTCGGTGGCGATGATGGGCTGGTAGCCCTCCTTTGCCAGATACAGCCGCAGCAGTTCGCAGATGTTCTGGTCGTCGTCCACGATAAGAATTTTTTCGCTTGGCATGGTATATCGTTCCCTTCCCCGCCGCGCCCCGAAGCGCGGCGGCTGTCCGCTCATGGCACGCCCCCGAAAAGGGGCGGTTTTCTCTATTATACAATACAATTGTGGACAAAAAAAGAACGCTGGGCCCCTTTTTCCAAGAAGCTGCCCGGCCTTTTCCCTTGCGCCGCCGGGGCGTTTGGGCTATAATGATATTTGTATGACTATGCTGTTCCGGCTTTTGACCGGCAGTTTTTTCACGGAAAGAGGAATCAGACCATGAAATTAGGAATCGTGGGCCTGCCCAACGTGGGCAAGAGCACCCTGTTCAACGCCATCACCAGCACCAAGAACGCTGCGGCGGCAAACTACCCCTTCTGCACCATCGACCCCAACACCGGCATCGTGGCCGTGCCGGACGCGCGGCTGGACAAGCTGGCCGAAATTTGGGACACCAACAAAAAGACCCCCGCCATCGTGGAGTTCGTGGACATCGCCGGCCTTGTGAAGGGCGCGTCCAAGGGCGAGGGCCTGGGCAACAAGTTTTTGGGCAACATCCGGGAGTGCGACGCCATCGTGCATGTGGTGCGCTGCTTTGACGGCACCGACATCGTGCACGTGGAGGGCGCGGTGGACCCCATCCGGGACATCGAGACCATCGACACCGAGCTCATCCTCAGCGACCTGGAGGTGGTGAGCAACCGCGCCGCCAAGTTCGCCAAGGCCGCCAAGACCGGCGACAAGAAGGCCGGCGCATCCGCCGCCTGGCTGGAGCAGCTGGAGGCCCACCTGGGCGAGGGCAAGAACGCCCGCACCTTCCCCATCGACGAGAGCGACGAGGACCAGGTGCTCCAGATGAAGGAGATGGGCCTGCTCACCGCAAAGCCCGTCATCTACGCCGCCAACATGAGCGAGGACGACCTGATGGAGGGCATGGAGGCAAACCAGCACTATCAGGCGGTGAAGGCCCTGGCCGCCGCCGAGGGCGCGGAGTGCATCCCCATCTGCGCCAAGACCGAGGAGGACATCGCCGACTACACCCCCGAGGAGAAGAAGGAGTTTCTGGCGGAGATGGGCATCGAGGCCACCGGCCTTGACAACCTCATCAAGGCCAGCTACAAGCTGCTGGGCCTCATCAGCTACCTCACCGATGGCAAGAAGGAGTGCCGCGCCTGGACCATCCGCAAGGGCACCAAGGCCCCCCAGGCCGCGGGCAAGATCCACTCCGACTTCGAGCGGGGCTTCATCCGCGCCAGCGTGGTGAGCTACGACGACTTTGCCGCCTGCGACTACAACATGGCCAACGTGAAGGCCAAGGGCCTGCAGCGCACCGAGGGCAAGGAGTATGTGGTGCAGGACGGCGACATCATCGAATTCCTGTTCAACGTTTAAAAAGGAGAAAACAATGACCATTACCGCCATTATGGGCGCGATGCCCGACGAAGTGGAGCAGCTTTGCGCTCTTTTGGACGGCGTGACCGTTGAGCCCTACGCGGGCGTGACCTACCACCGGGGCCTGCTGGGCGAAAAGCCGGTGGTGGTGTGCTGCGCGGGCATGGGCAAGGCCAACGCCGCCGCCACCGTGCAGGTGCTCGTCACCCGGTTCGGGGCCGACCGCATCATCTTTTCCGGCATTGCCGGCAACATGACCGACAAGGTGGGCATCGGCGACGTGGTGGTGGGCAAAACGGTGCTCTACCACGACGCGGAGGACGACATGATCGCCCAGAGCGCCCCCTTCACCGCCTGCTACGAGGGCGACCCGGAGCTGGTGAAAGCCGCCCTGGACGCCTGCGACGAGCTGGGTGTGAAGGCCATCGCCGGCACCATCGCCACCGGCGACCAGTTCGTGGGGGACTCCGCCACCAAGGCGGCCATCGCCGAGAAGGTGCACCCCGACTGTGTGGAGATGGAGGGCGCGGCGGTGAGCCAGATCGCCGCCAAGAACGGCGTGCCCTGCGTCATCCTGCGGGCCATGAGCGACAACGCCGACGAGGCGGGCCACGAGGTGCTGGTGGTCAAGAAATTCAGCATCTCCGAGTATGTGGCCACCGCCACCAGGATCGTGGCGGGCATGCTGGCCCGGCTGGACTGAACGCCTTTTTGAACCAAAAACCAAAAGCGCCGCCGCGCCCCGAACACCGGGCGCGGCGGCGCTTTGCCGTCTGTATACGTTTGCCGGGCGGGCGGCTGCCCGCCCCGTCACAGATAGTTTTTCATTTCCCGGGCAATGTCCTGCTCCAGCGTCTGCAGCTCGTCCAGCAGCTGCATCGCGCCGGCGGAGGCGTCCGGGTGGTCCCGGCGGGCCATCTCGCAGTCGGTGTAGCCCTGGGTGGCCCCCTGGATGAGCATGTCCGCCAGATTGCGGCTGGACTTGTCGGCCATGGTCTTGGAGGCGATGCCCATGTGGGCCGCCATCTTGGCCATCCTGCCCTGGCCGTGGCCGTGGGTGCCCAGGGCCGCCAGGGCGGTGTGGGCCCGCTGGTTCAGCTGGCGGAACTGCCGCTGCTGGTTCAGAAGGCTGGCCTTCAGCTGCCGGTCGTCGGTGATGTGGATGAGCTGTTCGGTGGTGTTCTTGCCCATCTCGGTGTTGCGCACCACCTCGTTCAGCACGGCCTCGTTGTCGTTTGCGCCGTGGTTCTGGTCGTTGCGTCGCTGCATGAAAAAACTCCCCCCTTTGCCGGTAGTGTGCCCGGAAAAAGGGGGAGTATGTATTTTTTTATTTCTCTGCGCCGGTCTCTTCCGCCTTGGCAGGGCAGCGGCCGTAGAGCGCGCAGGCGCGGCGCATCCGCGCCGCCAGCGCCGGGGTGAAAGCCCCCGCCTTCGCCCGCCACTGCCAGTTGCCCTGGCCCACGCCGGGGGTGTTGATGCGCGCCTCGGCCCCAAGGCCCAGCCAGTCCGCCGCGGGGATGACCGCCAGCCTTGCGCAGCTGGCAAGGGTGCCCCGCAGCATGCCGGCGGCAAAGCCCTCGGAGCGGTTCAGGCCCAGATACGCCTTGGCCTTGGCCAGTTCGCCCTTGGAGGCGGTGGTCAGCCACTCGGCCAGGGTGGCGTTGTCGTGGGTGCCGGGGTAGACCACGCAGTTCTCGATGTGGTTGTGGGGCAGATACTCGCTGTCGCAGGAAGGGTCGAAGGCGAACTGCAGCACCTTCATGCCCGGCAGGCCGGTGTCCGCCAGCAGCTTGCGCACGCTGTCGAACAAAAGCCCCAGGTCCTCGGCCACGATGGGCACCCGGCCCAAAGCGGCGTTCAGCGCGTCGAACAGTTCGGTGCCGGGGCCCTGCTCCCACACGCCGTTTCGGGCGGTGGTGTGGCCGGCGGGGATGGCGTAGTAGGTGTCGAAGGCGCGGAAGTGGTCGATGCGCACCTCGTCGAACAGCTCCAGCGCGTGGCGCAGCCGCCGCACCCACCAGGCGTAGCCGGTGCGCTTGTGCCAGGCCCAGTCGTAGAGGGGGTTGCCCCACAGCTGGCCGTCGGCGGAGAAGTAGTCCGGCGGGCAGCCCGCCACCCGGGAGAAATTGCCCCCGGCGTCGGTCTCGAACATCTCGCCCCCCGCCCAGGCGTCGGCGGAGTCCGCCGAGACGTAGATGGGCATGTCCCCCAGGATGCGCACGCCCTTCTCATTGGCGTAGGCTTTGAGGGCCGTCCACTGGCGGTGGCACTGGTACTGCAAAAACTTCCAGAAGGAAATCTCTTCCGCCTTCTCGTTGCGCAGGGCTTCCAGCGCCGCGGGCTCGCGGCGGCGCAGAGGCTCCGGCCACTCCTGCCAGCCCTTCATCTGGTATTCGCCCTTGGCGGCCATGTAGAGGGCGTAGTCCTCCAGCCAGTCCTCGTTGAGGAAGCAGAAGGCGTAGTAGTCGTCCTCCGGGAAGGCGAAAAACCGCGCGGCGGCCTTGCGCAGCACCCCAAAGCGCAGCTGATAGAGTGCGCCGTAGTCGATGCGCGCCCCGCCGCCCCAGGGCAGGTGCTCATACTCCCCTTTTTCCAAAAGGCCCCGCTCGGCCAGGTCGTCCAGGTCGATGAAGTAGGGATTCGAGGCAAAGGCGGAACAGCTCTGGTAAGGGCTGTCGCCGTAGCCGGTGGGGGCCAGGGGCAAAATCTGCCACACCTGCTGGCCCGCCTCGGCCAGAAAATCCACGAAGTTGTAGGCCTCCTTGCCGAAGCAGCCGATGCCGTAGGGTCCCGGCAGGCTGAACACCGGCATCAAAACGCCGCATTCCCGCATTTTTACTTCTTCCTCTCTTTAAGGTAAGGCTGCCAGCACCGCGCTGGTGAAGGCCCGCCGTCCGGCGGTGGTGAACTGCGAAAGGCCCGCCAGCTCGTCCCCCGCCGCGTCGATGGCGGCCAGCGTCTCGGCGCTCAGCGCCGCCGACAGGTCCGGCAGGCCCTCGGCCGAACCGCCGCCCATCAGCTGCCGCCCGGTCTCGCTGGCGTAGAGCCACAGCAGGAAGGCGCAGGCCTCGGTCTGCTGGCTTTCGTCCGCCGCGGCGGGGATGCACACCCAGCCGCCGCTCCTGACCACCGGCTGGTCCGTCAGCTCTTCCAGTGAAAAGCCGCCGTGCAGGTCGGTGTCGTCAAAGGTGAATTTCAGCGGCACCACCACGGCGCTCTCGGCGGAAAGCCCCGCCAGCGCCGCTTCCGAAGCGCCGGCCCGGTAGAAAAGGGCCTTCCCCCCGGCAAAGGCGGCCCGGGCCTCGGCCCGGCCGGGGGCCGCGCCGCTCTCCCCCGCCCCCGCAAGGCTGGCCGCCTCGTCGGTGAGCAGGGTCCACAGGCTGTTCAGCGCGCCCTGCAGCTGGGCGTCGGTGCGCCCGCCCGCGGCGGCCTCCTCGGCGGTCTTGTAGCAGGTGCCCAGCACCGGCGCGAGCACCGGCCCGGCAAAGCGGTCCTGGTCCGCCACCGTGAACACAGCTTCCAGCGCCGCCAGCGCCTCAGGTCTTTCGGCGGGCAGGGCGTACTCCTTGCCGTTCAGGGTCACGGTGGCCTCGGCGGGCGCGGCCAGCCAGTCCGTCAGCGCGCTTGTGAAGTCCCGCCACTGGTTGGCGGTGGCCTTTTGCAGGTCGGCGGGGTCGAACTCCGCCCCCAGCAGCGCCGTCAGGTTGGCGGCGTTGGCCAGATAGCCGTAGGCGGTGCTTGCCAGGGGCAGCCCGTGGCAGCCCTCCTGCCCGCCGGTGAGCGCGCCCGCCATGCCCTGCATCAGTTCGCCCTGCTGCGTCAGGTCCAGGGCCGTGTCCGCGCCCGGCTGAGCGGCGGTCACCGCCAGCGCGGCCGAGGCCGCGTCGGCGGCCTGCTCCACCTGCACGCCCTGCTCCTCGGCATAGAGGGCCAGCGCCTCGTCCAGCGCGCCGCCCTCGTCCCACACCGCCAGCGCCCGTTCGGGGGCTTCGGCGGCTTCGGGCGCAGCGGAAGAGGCGCTTTCCTGCCCGCCCTGGGGCAGCAGCCGCAGCCGTCCGCCGCAGCCTGTCAGCAGCGCCGCCGCCAAAAGGATACTCAGCAGCCGTTTCACGCGCCGCACCTCCCATTCAAAACATATCGCTTTATTATACACTATCCGCCGGGCTTTTTCCAGCGGCAGCTTTGTGCTATAATAGCCCTGATACCGCCAGAAGGGGGCACGTTTCATGGAACACACCGAAAAGCTTTTCTACGCCCAGCCGCCGGTGCTGGAGTTCACCGCCCGGGTGCTGGAGTGCGAAGAGGACAAAAACGGCTGGCAGGTGGTGCTGGACCGCACCGCCTTCTACCCCGAAGGGGGCGGCCAGCCCGCCGACCGGGGCCTTTTGGGCGGCGTGCGGGTGCTGGACGTGCACGAAAAAGAGGGCGTCATCCGCCACCTCACCGACGGGCCGCTGACGGCGGGCGAGACGGTGGAGGGCAGGGTGGATGCCGCCCGCCGGCTGGACCTGACCCAGCAGCATTCGGGGGAGCACATCCTCTCGGGGATACTGCACAGCATGTTCGGCGCGGAGAACGTGGGCTTTCACATCGGGCAGGACTATCTGTTGATGGACCTGAGCGTGCCGGTGGATGCCGAGGGCCTTGCCCGGGCGGAAGAGGCGGCCAACCGCATCGTCTGGCAGGACGTGGAGACCCAGGCCGTCTGGTACGAAAAGGAGCAGCTGGCTCACCTCACCTACCGCAGCAAGAAGGAATTGGAGGGCCCGGTGCGCCTTGTCACCATGCCCGGGGCGGACTGCTGCGCCTGCTGCGGCACCCATGTGCAGCGCACGGGCCAGGTGGGCCAGATCAAGATCATCGACCACATCAAGTATAAGACCGGCACCCGCCTGCAGGTGGTGTGCGGGGGCCGGGCGCTGGCGCGCCACCGCCTTGTGGACGGCCAGTGCCGCCGGGCGGGGGCGGCGCTCTCCGCTTCGGTGGAGGGCCTTGCCGACGCGGTCGGGCGGCAGAAGGCGGAGCTGGAGGCGGCGAAGTTCCGCCTCACCGGCCTTGAAAACCAGCTGTTCGCCCTCTGGGCCGCCGGCGAAACGGACGCAAACCCGCTGGTCTGCAAGCCGGGCCTTGGCCCGGACGGGCTGCGGCGGCTGGCGGCGGCCCTTTCCGAGAGCCGCCCCGGCGTGTGCTGCGCGGTGAGCGAAAAGAAGGGCGGCCTTGCCTACGCCATCGCCTGCACCGGCGAAGGGGCGGACCTGCGGCCCCTCTGCAAAGAGCTGAACGCGGCTCTCGACGGCCGCGGCGGCGGCAAGCCCGGCTTCGTGCAGGGCAGCTGCGCGGCGGACATCGCGGCCCTGCGCGCCTTCTGGGCGCGGCAATTCACGGAATAAGGAGAAACGACATCCATGCGAATGCGATTCAAACCCTACGCGCGGCCGGAGCTTCTGGCCACCGACTGGCACGCCCACGAGCCGCTGGAAAACAAGGGCCGCTGGCGCAGCCTCTTCGCCCGGCCCGGCCAGCCCTTCCATCTGGAGTTGGGCTGCGGCAAGGGCGGCTATCTGGCCCAGCTTTCCTCCGCCCACCCGGAGGTGAACTATCTGGGGGTGGACATCACCGACAAGGTGCTCATCCTGGCCAAGCGCAAGATCGAGAAGGCCTACGCCGAAAAGGGCATGCCGGTGGACAACGTGCTCATCGCCAGCTTCGACATCGAGCGCATCGCGAACGTGATGGACGAGCGGGACGAGGTGCAGCGCATCTACATCAACTTCTGCAACCCCTGGAACCGCAAGCTGGCCCACAAAAAGCACCGGCTCACCCACACGCGGCAGCTGGCGCTCTACCGGCGGATGCTGGCGGACGGGGGCGAGGTGTATTTCAAGACCGACGACGAGGGCCTCTTCAACGACAGCCTGGCCTACTTCCCCGAGGCGGGCTTTGAGATCACCTGGCAGACGCGGGACCTCCACGCCGGCGAGCCGGCCTGGAACATCCGCACCGAGCACGAGGCCATGTTCACCCAGCAGGGCGTCAAGACCAAGGCCCTCATCGCCCGCAAGCTGCCGCTGGAAAACGAGCGGCAGGCGCTGGCCGAGGCCATCGCAAAGCGCACCGCCATCGAAAAGGCGGAGAGCGCCGCCTGGCGCGCCGAGCACGGCGAGGGCTGAAGGCGGCAAAGGGCCCGATGCGGCGGGCCCTTGCGCGAAAAAAGCGCGGACGCACCGCGCAAAAGCAAGGGGTAGGGAATCACTATGGTAGAACTGATACGGACCGTCAACGGGGCGGTCAACGACTTTATCTGGGGCGTGCCGGCGATGGTCTGCATCCTGGGCGTGGGGCTGCTGCTCAGCGTGCGCACCCGCTTTTTGCAGATCCGCAAATTTCCCTATGCCATCCGCACCACCCTGGGGCGGATGTTCCGCAAGAAGGACGCGGCCGACGGGGCCATGACCCCCTTCCAGGCCGTGTGCACGGCGCTGGCCGCCACCGTGGGCACCGGCAACATCGCCGGCGTGGCGGGGGCCATCGCCATCGGCGGGCCGGGGGCGGTGTTCTGGATGTGGTGCTCGGCGCTGCTGGGCATGTGCACCAAGTTCTCCGAGGTCACCCTGGCGCTTCACTTCCGGGAGCGCAGCGCCGCGGGCAACTGGACCGGCGGCCCCATGTACTACATCAAAAACGGCCTGGGCAAGCGCTGGCAGTGGCTGGCGGCGCTCTACTCCCTGTTCGGCGTGCTCACGGTGTTCGGCACCGGCAACGCCACCCAGGTGAACACCATCGTCACCTCCATCGACGCGGCCCTTTTGCAGTACGGCCTGGCGGGCGAGGGCGCGCTGCCCATGCTCAACCTCATCGTGGGCGTCTTCGTGGCCATGCTGGTGGCCCTGGTGCTGCTGGGCGGCATCAAGCGCATCGGCAGCGTGGCCGAAAAGCTGGTGCCCTTCATGGCGCTGCTGTATGTGGCGCTGGCGCTGGGCGTGGTGGCGCTGAACTTCCAACGGCTGCCCGGCGTGCTGGCGGCCATCGTGGGCGGCGCCTTCCAGCCCCGGGCCTTCACCGGCGGCGTGGTGGGCAGCGTGTTCCTGAGCCTGAAAAAGGGCGTGTCCCGGGGCATCTTCTCCAACGAGGCGGGCCTTGGCACCGGCAGCATCGCCCACGCCTGCGCCGACACCAAAAAGCCGGTGAAGCAGGGCATGTTCGGCATCTTCGAGGTCTTTGCCGACACCATCGTCATCTGCACCCTCACCGCCCTGGTCATCCTGTGCAGCGGCACGCCGGTGCCCTACGGCGCCGAGGCCGGCGCCGAGCTGACCATCTCCGGCTTCACCGCCGCCTACGGCAGCTGGGTGTCGCTGTTCACCATGGTGGCGCTGTGCTGCTTTGCCTTCTCCACCATCATCGGCTGGGGGCTCTACGGCTCCACCTGCATCTCCTATCTGTGCCGCACCGAAAAGGTCATCCGGCCCTTCCTGGTGGTCTACTCCTTCGTGGCCATCCTGGGCGCCACGGTGGACCTGGGCCTTTTGTGGAGCATCGCCGACACCTTCAACGGCCTGATGGCCATTCCGAACCTCATCGCGCTGCTGCTGCTTTCCGGCACGGTGGTTCGCCTTGTGCGGGAGTTCTTTGCCGGCGAGGGCAAAGAGAGCGCCCGGGCCGAAAGCTCCAACTGAAAAAAGAACGCAGAAAGCCCCGCGGAGAACTTCTCCGCGGGGCTTTCCGCATGTTGTGAAAAGGAGCACTGCCCAAAAGGCAGGTCATTGGGAAATATCTGCTTCGTCTTCGCTGCGGGACGGGAAGAAGAACACCTTCACCGCCGCGGCGATCTGCAGGATGATGAGGATGGAGAACACGCTGCCGATGGACACCACCATGTAGCGCACGCCGTCGTTGCCCTTGCCGCCGGAGGCGTAGGCCATCAGCAGGAAGGACAGCAGCCCGATGGCCACGCCCCAGGCGATCTTCACCGGGGCGGGGGCCTCGTCGCCGATCCTGCGCCCGCGCATGCACAGCGCCGAGATCACCGTGACGCTGTTGTCCGCGCTGGTGGAAAAGGAAATGAGCATCACGAACAGCGTCACCGGCACCAGAACGGCGCTCAGGGGCAGCTGGCGGATGAAGCTCCAGATGGCGGCGTAGGTGCCGTTCTCCTGCATCACGGCGGCCAGATCCACCACGCCGGAGAGCTGCCAGTCGATGGCGCAGCCGCCGAAGATGGAGAACCAGACCACCGCAAAGAGGCTGGGCATGATCCAGTTGACGATCAGCACCTCCCGGATGGTGTGGCCGTAGCTCAGCTGGGCCAGGAACACGCCGGTCACCGGCGCAAAGGCCATCCAGAAGGTCCAGTTGTAGATGGTCCACCACTTGATGAGGTTCTCGCCGCCGGCGGTGCCGGTGTCGAAGGTCCACAGGGGCAGGTTCTGCAGCCAGTAGCCCAGGGAGGAGGTGCCGGCGTTCAGGATCCAGGCCAGCGAGCCGCCCAGCAGGGCCACCACCAGCAGCAGGAGCATGTAGAACTTGAAGTTCAGCCGGGCGAAGAACTTGATGCCCTTGTCCACGCCGCTCAGGGAGGACAGCAGATACACCACCGTGGTCACCGCCATGACGGCGAACATCACCGGCGCGCCCACCGTGAGGCCGTACACCTGCTTCAGGCAGGAGGTCACCAGGCCGATGAAGGTGCCCAGCGTGCCCACGATGGCCAGCGCCAGCGCCAGCACGGCGGACATGTCCACCAGGGCGGCCACGCCGGGGCGGCTCGCCTTGTCGCCGAACAGGGGCGACAGGGTGCTGGAGATGGTCAGGGGCTTTTTCTTGTTGTAGCACACATAGGCGATGAGCACCCCGCACACGCCGTAGAAGGCGTAGGGGAAGAAGGCCCACTCGTGGAAGGTGCGGCCCAAAGCGAAGAGCACCGCCTCGGAGGAGCCGGGCTCGATGCCGTAGCCCTCCAGTTCGCCCCACACGCTCTCCAGGAAGGTGATGGGCTGGGACACGCCCGAGGACACGATGCTGGCCCCGATGCCGCCGGTCAGGGACATGGCGAACCAGGTCCAGAAGCTGTATTTGGGTTTTGCGTCCTTGCCGCCGATGCGGATGTCGCCCTTGCGGGAGAACAGCAGCAGGCAGCACAGCACAAACAGCGCCGCCATGATGAACTGATACATCCAGCTCAGGTTCACATAGGACCAGTTGAACACCGCCTGAAAGCAGTTGATGAGGAGTTTGTTGTTCACCAGCCCCACCACGCCGGCGCCCAGCACCAGCAGGAAGGCAGGAAAAAACACGCCCTTGCGCAGGGAGGTCTTGCTGTTCATATCACGGTTCCCTCTCTTTGGCCCAAGGCGCTCACTTGCGCAGGCTTGCGGCGTAGAAATCGTGCACCCGGCTCAGCAGGGGCTCGTTGTCCCGCTTGCCGGGGTCGGCGGCCCGCAGCTTGCGGATGGAGGCGCAGATGCGCTCTTCGGCGGCCTTTTCCTTGCCGGAAAACGCCTCGTCGGCGCCCCAGCTCTGCTCGCCGTTCACAAAGGTCATGCGCACGCTGGCGCGGGTGCCCCGCTGCACCAGCATGGCCAGGGGGTCAAGGCCCGGGTCGGTGTAGGGGCGGGTGAGGCTTTCCAGGCTGACGCAGACGAAGTCGGCGTTGCAGCCCTCCTTCAGAACGCCCTGGGACAGGCGCCGCGCGGCCTCGGTGGCGCCCCGGGAGGTGGCCATCTTCAGCACGTCCAGATAGGGCACGCCGCCGTCCACGCCGTTGTGGCGGTTGTTCAGCCAGGCCACGCGGATCTCCCGCAGATAGTCCTGGTCGTCGTCAAAGGCGCAGCCGTCCAGGCCGATGCCGCAGGCAAGGCCCAGCTCGCAGGCGCGGCGCATGTTGAACGCGCCGCTGCGCAGCCGCAGGTTGGAGGAGGGGTTGGTCACCAGATGGGCGCCGGAGGCGGCGATCAGCTGCAGGTCCTCCTCGTCCAGCCAGACGGCGTGGGCAAAGGAGACCCAGGGCCCCAAAAAGCCGATGTCCTGGTAGTGCTGGATGAAGCTCTTGCCCCAGGTGCGCCGGGCATACTCCGCCTGATACTGGGTCTCCAGCAGGTGCAGGTGGATGTACATGCCGTGGGCCAGGGCGTATTCCTTCATGCGAAGCAGCGCCTCGTCGCTGCACCACTGGCCGCCGTTGGGATGCAGCTGCACCTCCACCCAGCCCTCGTCGATCTCCTTGCGCAGGCCGTCCTGGATGCGCTCCACCAGCTCCAGATACTCGTCGATGGTCATGATGCGGTCGCGGATGCCGGCGGCGAAGTTGGTGCGCAGAGGCTCGGGCAGAGACTCGATGAACTTGTCGCGGTCGTAGTAGATGCGCTTGTTCTGGTCCAGATACAGCGGGCAGAGGATGCTGCGCACCCCCGCGTCCCGGTAGCCCCGGGCCGCCTGGATCATCTCCTGGCAGATGTCGCCGAAGTTGTTGGGGTTGTGGCTGTGCAGCACGGTGCCCACGCCCGCCGAGGCAAGGCGCACGCCGTCATAGAAGCAGGCGTCGTAGTGGGGGATGGCGGGCAGCTTGTTCAGGTCCTGCAGCCACACCTCCAGCGCCTGGTCGGGGGTGCCGAAGGACACCGGCGACATGCCGCGGCCGTGGTCATGGGCGTTCACGAAGGCGGGCAGCATCAGCCAGTCCGCGTCCTCCAGCAGCTGCGCGCCGGGGGCTTCCTTCACCAGTTCGGCCTTGGGGCCGATGCGGCGCACCACGCCGTCCCGGACCAGAACGGCCCGGTCCTCGGCCACCGCGCCGGAAACGCCGTCCCACAGGCAGCCGGGCACAACGATAAACTCTTTCATGGAATGTTACGCTCCTTTCCCAAAACGGAAACAGCAAAGGCGCGCGGCGGCATGCGCCGCGCGCCGGACAAAGCTTGTTTTGCGCGGTTTATTTTGCCCGCTTGTAGTTCAGATACAGCGAAGCCTCGGTGCCGCCGTCCACCACGATGGCCTGGCCGGTGATGGCGCGGGCCTCGTCGCTGGCCAGAAACAGCGCCGTCTCGGCGATGTCGCGGGCCTGGATCTCAAAGGGCGCGGGCTGGTAGGTGTCCAGGAAGCGCTGGCGGGCCTCGCCCTCAAAGCCGTTGTTCAGCGGGGTGTTCACAAAGCCCGGGCAGATGGCGTTGCAGCGGATGTTGCTGCGGGCAAAGTCGATGGCCACCGAGCGGGTGATGCTCAGCGCGCCGGCCTTGGCGGCGGAGTAGCCCAGCTTGTTGGGGGTGGGGCGGATGCCGTAGGTGCCGGCCAGGTTCAGAATCACGCCGCCGCCCTGCTTTTCCATGTAGGGGATGGAGTATTTGCAGCCCAGGAACACGCTCTCCATGTCCAGCGCCACCACCTTGCGGAAGTCCTCCACGCTGGTGGTCACGGCGGTGCCCATGGGGCTGATGCCGGCGATGGTGAAGTAGACGTCGATGCGGCCGAAGGTGTCCACCACGTCCTTGAAGAAGGCCTCCATGGCGGGGGCGTCGGTGATGTCCAGGGTGTAGGCCTTGGCCTTGCCGCCGGCGGCCAGGATGTTGTCCACGGTCTGCTGGGCGGCGGCGCCGTTGATGTCCACCACGCAGACGGTGGCGCCCTCCTGGGCGAACAGCTCGCTGGACACGCGGCCCATGCCGGAACCGCCGCCGGTGATGGCCACAACTTTATTTTCAAAACGCTTCATGATAGCATTGCCTCCTTGATGTGATCGAAAAAGGGGATGAACGGGCGGCTCAGCCGAACGCCGGGAACAGGGTCATGGCGATGAGCACGCCCACCACGCCGCGGACCACCGCGGGCACAAGGCCCACCTTGAGGATGGTCTTCTGGGTGTAGCCGCCGGCCTGCATGGCCATGGGCACCACCGGGTTGGGCATGGGGGTGATGAGGGACGACATGGACGCCAGCGAGCACAGGATGACCGGGCCGCGGGGGTCGCAGCCGATGGAGCTGCAGGTGATGATGAGGATGGGGATGAGCACGGTGGTGGTGGCGCGGTTGTAGAGGAAGGAAGTCATCAGGAAGGACACGATGTAGAACACCGCGCCGATGACGTAGCCGTTGGTCACACCGCTGAGCAGGGCCGCGGCGCCGTCGCCCAGCAGCTGGGCGGCGCCGGTGTTGCCCAGCGCCTCGCCCATCACGGTGACGCCCGCATACAGCAGCACCATGCTCATGTTCATGCGCACCAGGGCCTGCTGCTCGGTGAGCACGCCCGCCAGGGTCACGACGGCGGCGCCGGCCATGGTCACAGCCCAGGAGGGCAGGCCCAGCATCAGGCCGATGACCACCAGGATGAACACGCCGTAGCCGATGACCTCACGCACCGGCGACAGGGGCTCCTGCTCGCTGATGCTGGGGCCGGAGATGGCGGCCAGGGGGATGTCGGGCTCGTCGGGCATCATGCGGGGCAGCACGAAGATGGTCAGCAGCAGGGTCACGATGGCGGTGGGCAGGAACACCATCGTCTCGTTCCACATGCTCAGCATCTCGCCGGTCCAGCCGTAGGACTCAAGGTAGCCGTTCTGGGTGACGTACCAGGCGGCGTAGGGGCCGATGGGCTCGATGACGAAGGAGGTGGACACCACCGTCACGGCGATGGGGTACATCATCTTCGAGGGGCTCACCTTCAGCTGGCTGCACATGTTCATCACCAGCGGATAGACCATGGCGAACAGGGCGGGCAGGCTGGGCACGAACTGGCCCAGCAGGAAGATCACCAGAATGTAGGACGCCAGCACCTTGGTGAAGGAACCCTTGGTGATCTTGTAGAGCAGCTTGGTGATGTTGTTCACCATCTGCGTGCGGGACAGGCCGGCGGCCACGATGAACATGCCGGCCATGGTCAGCACGTTGTTGTTGCCGAAACCGGCGAACACCGTCTCGGCGTCCACGCAGCCGGTCACGAACAGGGCCACCACAACGCCCATGCTGGTAAAGGACATGGGCAGCTTGCGGTTGAAGAACAGAACGATCATGACCACGAAGATGACAAGGCAGATAACCATGCTGTTCATATCGTTTGACTCACTCCTTACAGGCAAATTAGCGATCGATGAAAAAACGGACAGAACGCGGCGCACCGCGCGGGAGAGCGAACGCCGTGCCCCGGCCGGGCAGACACCGCTTGAATCGACAAAAGTCTGTTAAATTCTTCACGCTTCCCCTTGACAATCATTTAACCACGGGGTATCATTTTTGTAAAGTGAAGGTTTATATAGGTAGCGTTGCGAAAATGTCAACGATGGAGGCAGACATGAACGTTGAAAAATGGCGCATCCTGGTGAACGCCGTGGACAGCGGCAGCATGGCCGCGGTGGCGGCCCAGACCAACTACACCACCTCCGGCGTGAGCCGCATCATCACCACGCTGGAAGAGGAGATCGGCTTTCCGCTGCTGGTGCGCCACCACCGGGGCGTGACCCCCACCAACGAGTGCCGGCTGCTTCTGCCGGACGTGCGGGCCTTCCTCCACGCGGAGGAAAAGCTCAAGCAGCAGGTGGCCCAGCTGAACGGCCTGGAGATAGGCTCCCTCACCATCGGCACCGCCTACAGTTCCAGCTATCCGCTGCTGACCAAGCAGGTGGTCAAATTCGTGGAGCGGTATCCCAACATCAAGGTGAGCGTTCTGTGGGGCTACAACCGGGAGCTGCGCCAGGCGGTGGTGGAGCGGCGCATCGATTTGTGCCTTGTGAGCCGGGGCGACGAGCCGCTGGACTGGATGCCCTTCCGCAAGGACCGGATGATGGTGCTGGTGGGCGAGGGCCATCCCCTCGCCGGGGAAAAGATGTTCCCCATCGAGGCGCTGGCCACCGAGCCCTACATCGACATCTGCTCCAGCCAGGAGACCGACGCGAACCAGATCCTGGCCCGCTTCGGGGTGGAGCCCAACACCAAGTTCACCACCTCCGACCGCTACGCCGCCCACGAGATGGTGCGGGCGGGGCTGGGGGTGACCCTGGTCAACGAGACCCAGATCCTGCCCGAGCGGCAGGGCATCCGGGCCATTCCCCTTGCGCCGGCCCAGATGGTGGAGATCGGGCTGGCCTGCCTGCCCCAGGCCACCCTGGCCACCCGCCGCTTCATCCGCTTTTGGAAAGAGGGCAGCTGAAAAAAGCGCAAAAAAGGGCCCGGGGCAGCTTTGCCCCGGGCCCTTTCAGGATGCGTCTCAAAGGGTGTCCAGCAGGGGAACGACGGCGAACAGGTCCGGCACGATGGCCGCCGTCAGAGTTTGCAGCTCGCCGGTGGGCTCCATCAGGTCGGGCACCATCACCGCCTTGCAGCCCGCCGCCGCGCCGGCGCGGATGCCGTTGGGGCTGTCCTCCAGCACCATGCAGCGCTCCGGGGCCCTGCCCGCCAGCGCCGCGCCCTTCAGGAATACCTCCGGGTCGGGCTTGCCGTGCTGCACGTCGTCGCCGCACACAAGGCCCTTGAAATAGCCGTCGATGCCCGCCCGCTTGAGATAGCCCTCGGTGATGACCCGGCGGGTGCTGGTGCACACCACCGCCGGCAGGCCCCGGCGCTCCAGCTCTTTCAAAAGCTCCACAAGGCCGGGCTTCTTGGGCAGGTCGTGCTCGTCCACCAGCCGGTCCATCACCACCCGGGCCTTGGCCTGGTAGTCGTCAAAGTCAAAGTCCGGGCCCAGCCGTTCCAGACACACCCGCTTGCAGCCCGCCCGGTTGCAGCCCCGCATGGCCACCACCACGTCCAGGTTCACCGGCAGGCCCTCGGCCTCGGCGGTGGCCATCCAGGCCTCGGTCCACAGCCGCTCGGTGTCGAACATCAGGCCGTCCATGTCAAACAAAACCGCTTCGATCATACGTTCTCGTTCCTTTCCCACTCTGTTATAGCGGGCCTTTCGCCCGCTCGTCGTCCTCGTCTTCGCCGCCCTTTTCCTCCATGGAAAGGCGGCCCAGCCCCAGGTCCCGGCGCAGAATGCTGCCCGCGCCGATGGCTCCCTTGCCGTATTTGCCCCGGATGGCGTCCAGGCTCTGTTCCAGCTTTTCCCGCCTCGGGTCGGGCCGGGGCGCGTCCTCGAAAAAGCTCTGCTGCACCGCCGCCGGCTCCTCGGTGATGGCCTGGGCCGTCACCGTGAGCATCCGCACCGGCTGGCCCTCGTGCCAGTTGGCCTGCATCAGCCGCCACGCGGCGTCCGCCAGGTCCCGGGCCAGATGGGTGCTCATGGGCAGCCGCGTCTGCCGGGTGATGGTCTTGAGGGAGGCGTCCCGCACCGTCAGCTGCACCGCCCCCGCCCACACGCCGTGGCGGCGCAGGCGGGCGGCCACCTCGTCCGAGAGGGCCCACAGCGCCGAGTGCACCTCGGCGGCGGTGACCAGGTCCCGGGGGAAAGTGCGCCCGCTGCCCACGCTCTTCACCGGCTCCTTTTCGCCCCAAAGGCGCACCGGCGCGTCGTCCAGCCCCCGGGCGTAGCGGCTTAAGGTGTGGCCCAGCTTGCCCAGGGCCGCAGCCAGCGCCTTTTCGTCCGCCGCCGCCAGGTCCCCGATGGTGGAGATGCCCATGCCCGCCAGCTTTTCGGCGGCCGAACGCCCCACGAAAAGCATGTCCCGGGCCGGCAGCGGCCAGAGGATGTCTTTGAAGCTTTCCCGGGTGATAAGGGTGGTGGCGTCCGGCTTTTTGTAGTCGCTGCCCAGCTTTGCGAACACCTTGTTGAAGCTGGCCCCCACCGAGATGGTCAGGCCGGTGGCCCCGCGCACCTCGGCCCGCAGCCGGTCTGCCAGCGCCTTGGGGCTTTGGGCGAACAGCTGCCAGGAGCCGCTCACGTCCAGCCAGCTCTCGTCGATGCTGAAGGGCTCCACCCGGTCGGTGAAGCGGCAGTAGATCTCGTTGATGACCTTGTAATAATGAACATACCGCTCCCGGTGAGGCTCCAGCAGAACAAGGTCCGGGCACTTGCGCTTTGCCTGCCAGATGGCCTCGGCGGTCTTGACCCCCATGGCCTTGGCGGGCTCGTTTTTTGCCAGGATGATGCCGTGGCGGCTGGCCGGGTCGCCGCACACCGCCACCGGCTTTTGGCGCAGTTCGGGCCGGGAGAGCAGCTCCACGCTGGCGTAAAAGCTGTTGCAGTCGCAGTGCAGCACCCATCGCTCGGCCATCTTCCCCGCCCCCTTTGCCTAATCAGTATACCACAACGCCCCCGCTTGTGCTATAATGGCATCCATGGAAAGGAGCGTGCGTCCCATGCCGTTTACCCTGTACCAGCTGTTGTGGTACTTTTTCATCTACGCCTTCCTGGGCTGGTGCCTGGAGGTGGTGTTCTGCGCCGTCAACTCCGGCCAGTGGGTCAACCGGGGCTTTCTGAACGGGCCGGTCTGCCCCATCTACGGCACGGGCATGTGCATCGTGCTGCTGGTGCTGGAGCCGCTGGCGGGCAACACCCTGCTGCTCTTCCTCGGCTCCATGGTGCTCACCAGCGCGCTGGAACTGGTCACCGGCTTCGTGCTGAAAAAGGCCTTCCACACCAGCTGGTGGGACTATTCCGACCAGCCCTTCAACATCGGGGGCTACATCTGTTTGAAATTCAGCCTGGCCTGGGGCCTCGCGGGCATGGCGGCGGTGCGGCTGCTGCACCCGCCCATCGCCCGGCTGGTGGACCGCCTGCCCCACACGGCGGGCTGGGTGCTGCTGGGGGTTTTCGGGGCGGTGCTGGCGGCGGACCTGGCGGCCACGCTGGTCACCCTGGCGGGCCTGGAGCGGGACCTGCGGGAGCTGGAAAAGCTGGGCGCGGCCCTGCGCCGCGGCAGCGACGCGGTGAGCAAAGAGCTGGGCGACGCGGCCCTGGCCGCCGACGAAAAGCTGGCCGAGAGCCGGCAGGCCCTGCCCGGGCGCATCGCCGACCTGGAAGCGCGGCGGGACCTTTTGCGGGCGGCCATCACCGACCGGCGGCTCTTCGGCGCGCGGCGTCTGCCGCGTGCCTTCCCCGGTATGCGCAACCTGCGCCACCGGGAGGTGCTGGAGGCCCTAAAGGCGGAGCTGGAGGAAAAGCTGCGCCGCTGAAAACCAAAAAGGGTGCTGATGGAACACATCGGCGCCCTTTTTTCGTTCCTTTGTTTGAAACTCTGCGAAAACCCGTATATGCTGAAATCAGAAGAAACACCGGCAGGCACAAGAGGAGGTGCGATGTCATGGAAGGGTATCTCTCCATTCGGGAAGCAGCGGAAAAATGGGGCGTGTCCCAGCGGCGCATCAACCAGTACTGCGCCGAGGGGCGCATCCCCGGGGCGGAGCGCTTCGGCGGCTCCTGGGCCATCCCGGGAAACGCCCGGAAGCCCGGCGACCCCCGCAGGGAGAAAAAGAAAGCCGGACCCGCCGTCCCCCCCAAAAAGCGCCGGAGCTGTTCCACGGCTTCATGCCCCTGATGAACACCCCGTTCCGGCCGGGGCACTGCATGGAGGCCATTGAAGGGATGAAGGCGGGCCCCACGCGGGACATCGCCCTGGCGGAGTATCACTATTTCAGCGGCCAGGCGGAAAAGGCCCTGGAGGAAACGCAGGTCTATCTCACGGCAAAGGACGCGGGGGTGCGGCTTTCCGCCTGCTGGATCTTTGCCTATTCCTGCCTGACCATGGGCCGCATCGACCACGCCCGCCGGGCGCTGCATGAGATACGCAGCACACTGACCGCCGGCGGCGGCGCCGCCGCGCCGGGGCGGGCCATCGAGGCCTTTGTGGCCTTTGCGGCGGCGGTGCTGCTGCACCTGCCCCTGCCGGAGGAAATGCCCCCCACCGACGAATTCCTGCCGCTGCTGCCGCCCGGGGTGCGGGCCTTCGCGCTGTATGTGGAGGCCCACTATCTCTATCTGAAACAGGAATACGCCATCAGCGCCGGCATCGTGGAGGCCGCCCTGGCCATGGGCGCGGCCGGCTACCCCATCTCCGCCATCTACCTGCATCTGGTGGCGGTGATGGACTACATGAGCCTGAAAAAGACCGAGCGCGCCCAGGCCCATCTTCTCGCCGCCTGGGACGTCGCCCGCCCGGACGATCTGATCGAGGGCTTCGGCGAACACCACGGCCTGCTGGGGGCCATGCTGGAGGCGGCCATCAAGCCGAAATGGCCGGAAGATTTCAAAAGGATCATCGACATCACCTACCGTTTCTCTTCCGGCTGGCGAAGAGTTCACAACCCGGTCACCGGGCACGACGTGGCGGACGATCTGACCACCACCGAGTTCGCCATCGCCATGCTGGCCGCCCGGGGCTGTACCACCCAGGAGATCGCGGAACACCTGAATATCTCGGCAAACACCGTCAAGACCCACATCGCGGAAGCCATGCGCAAGCTGGACATAAAGACCCGGAAGGACCTCAAACAGTACATGCTGCGCTGAAACCGCCTTTTCCGCCTTGGGCACCGCGCCCCGGGTCACCCGTTTTGGGGCCCGAAACGGGCGATGTTCAAGCCCCGCCGCCTGCGATATAATAAGGCTGTGTTCACTTCCAAGCACAAAAAGAAGGCGGCGATGCTTACCAGCAAAAGGGCACAGAGACTGCACGGAACGTTGCCGGAGAAGTTTCTGCAAACGGGGCAGGCCCCGACGGCCCGGCGAACGGGAACAGACCGCTGCGCCGTGTCGCCCTTGAGATCCGTAATAATATAAGGACGCGCCGCATCCACGGTCCGGTCGTGGACGGGGTGCGTCCTTTTTGTGTTTGGAGGTCTCTGCGCTGAAAAAAGGAGGAAAGAAGATGAAAAAACAACAAGGCGGCAAGCGGAACTTCCCGGTGGGCAGGCTTCTGGCCGCGCTGCTGAGCCTGTGCCTGCTCATCGGGCCATAGACCACGGCCTTTGCCGACGGCACGGACAAGGCGATCATGCCCGGGGTGGCGGACCTCAACGACCCGGTCTTTTCCAATGGCTACTATTACCCCAGCGACTACATCTACTTTGGCCTGTACCAGGGCTCTCCGCTCAAATGGCGGGTGCTGGACGCGGACAAAGCCTTCGACAAGCAGACCGACGGCGTGTTTTTGCTGACGGATGGGCTGCTGGAAACGATGCGCTATAACCCGTACAACGGTTCGACCGCATGGGAGGGCAGTGAGGCGCAGGCGTGGTGCAAGGCGTTTGCGGGCAGTACGAGCAATTTCTCCGCTGTCGAACAGGGCGTTATGATGGGCATCGCAAAAACCGAAGGCGCATACACACTGTATGACGACCCATGGGGTGAATGCATCCTGTCGGCGCAGAACAAAATGTTTTTCCTTTCCGTTCAGGAGTATTACGATTACGTCGCGGCCTGGGCCTCAATCGTCGCGCATGTGAGCAACCATTTTTGGCTGCGCACGCCCAACACGGAATGGACGACCAACGTGGGCGTTGTCTATCCGTCTGATGGCAACGTCGGCGCTTTGCAAACGGATTTCCAACATTCTGCCCGCCCCGCCTTCAACCTGGACAGCAGCGCCGTCCTTTTCAGCTCCCCCGCATCCGGCGGGAAGCCGGACGGCGAGATCAGCGCCATTGGCGATTACAGCGGCAACGAATGGAAGCTGACCCTCAAAGACAGCAGCCGCGACGGGTTCACCATCGAGAACCTGCATCGCGCGGGCAACATCATCACCTTCTATTACAGCGGCGCGGCGGCGGGCGCGAACGAATACATCTCCGCCCTGGTGGTGGACAGCACCGGCACCTACACCCACTACGGCAGACTGCAGCCGGCGGACGAGGCCGCGGGAACGGTGGTGTTCACCCTGCCCGAACTGCCCGAAGGCAGCACGCTGTACATCTTCAACGAGCAGTGCAACGGCGACTATAAAACCGACTACGCCAGCCATCTTGTGGAGCTGACGGTGCCCGAGGACACCTCCGGCGCGGGCGCGGACGGCCGCGAAGTGGAGCTGAAAAACGACGGCGCCACCATCCAGTGGCGGTACGCGGGCGAGGACGGCCGCGAAGTGGAGCTGCAGGTGGACTACGACAGCGAATTCATCCAGTGGCGTTACATCACCGGCTCCGACACCGGCTGGAAAAACCTGCTCCCCCTCTCCTCCATCACCGGCGCGGACGGCAAGGAAGTCCAGCTGCAGGTGGAGGACGGCTACATCCAGTGGAAATACGACGCCGACAGCGACTGGCAGAACCTGATCGCCGTTTCGGCCCTGCAGGGCATGAAGGGCGACAAGGGCGACCAAGGTGAAAAAGGCGAAAAGGGCGAGCTCATCGTCACCCTCACCGACGGCACCGAGCTCAACGCCGGCGCGATCCCCGCCGGCGCGGCGGCCCCCGGCCTGGAGCCCCTTGTCTACATCGCCCTGGGCGCCGCGGTGATCTCGCTGGCCGGCATGATCGTCATGGCGGCTTACCTGCTGGCCAAGCGCAAAAGCCTGCTGACGCAAGCGTAAGGGAAAGCGCGATTTCCCGCTGCGCGGGCATAAAAAAGAAGGGCACAGCCGAAGCTGTGCCCTTCTTTTGCCGTTATCGGACGGGATGCGCCGTCACAGTTTTTTGAACACCTCGGCGCCCTGCTTGCACACCGGGCAGGTGAAGCCTGCGGGCAGCTCCTCGCCCTCGTAGATGTAGCCGCACACCGAGCACTGCCAGCGGGTGACGGCGGCGGGGGCCGGCGCGGCAGCCTGATAGCTGCTGGCCTTGGGCGGGGTCAGGCCGTTCTTCACCTGATGGTAGTAGGCATAGGTCATGGAGGGCTCTTTGGAGAGGGTCTCGGCGTCCTCCACCTCGGCGATGAACAAAAGGTGGCTGCCCGCGTCCACCGTCTCCTTCACCCGGCACACCAGCACCGCGTTCACATGCTCCGCCGGGCAGGGCAGCGCCTTGAACTCCACCGCCTTCAGGCCCTCGAACTTGTCCTCGTCCTTGCTGGAGCGGAAGCCGAACCGGCCGATGAGCTCCATGGGGGCCGACTCGGTCAGCACCGACACGGCGAACCGCCCGGCGCGCTTCACCGCCCCGGCGGTGAAGTTCTCCTTGTTGATGGCCACCATCACCTGCACCGGCTCGGCGGTCACCTGGGTCACCGTGTTCACCACGCAGCCCACGCCCCGGCCGCCGTCCACCGTGGTGATGACATACAGCCCGCAGCTGAGTTTGTAAAGCGCTGTCATATCCATCGTTCTGCCGTCCTTTCCATAAAACAGGAATTATTACTGTTTATAGTATAGCCTCCTGCCGCCCGTCTGTCAAGCGCGGCGGCGTTTACCCAAAAGCTGCATCAGGATGCCCAGCACGCCCTGGAAGTTGAAGGCGCACACGCCCACGGTGATGAGGGTGCACCACAGCGGCCAGTAGGGGGTCTGGAAAATCATCAGCCCGGCCTCGGCCAGCACCATGATCAGGTTGAGGGAAAGGCGCAGGGGGGCAAAGTCGATGGCCAGCAGGCCCCGGGTGTTCACCGCACGCAGGATGAACACCACGAAGTAGCTCAGGAAGCTGGCCAGGGTCACGCCCACGGGGCCCATCACCGGGATGAACAGCCAGTTCAAAAGGCAGTTGACCACCGCGCCCGCCAGCATGGTGTAAAGCGAGAGGGTGCTGCGCTTTTCCACCATGTAGATGCTGTTGAGGAACTGGTTCAGGCAGCTGAACAAAGTGCCGATGGCCAGCAGGGGCACGAACTGCCACGCGTCGAAGAAGTTGGCCTTGAAGATGAACATCAGCGGGCGGCACAGCAGGATGATGCCCGCGCAGCAGCAGAAAAGCAGGCTCTGGTAAAGGCCGAACACCCGGCTGAAGAACCGCTGGCGGCCCTCCAGCTCGGTCACGGCGGACAGCTGCCACGCCTCATAGAAGATGGTGCCCAGCACCGACAGGATGGTGGGCAGGAAATAGCCCACGCCCAAAAGGCCGGTCCAGTATTCGCCGGTCTGGTCCTTGTAGCCGCCGCACATGGCCTGCACGAAGAACAGGTCGCTGGCGTTGATGACCCAGAAGCTGATCTGGGCGGGCACCATGGGCAGCGAGTAGGCCAGCATCTGCTTCCAAAGAGTCATGGAGTGGAAGCGGGGCCGCAAATACCGCCCCAGCCCGGCGATGCAGAAGACGAACAGCGCGCTCAATGCGTCCGAGCAGATGATGGCCAGCACATAGCCCTTGGCCCCCATGTGGAAGCCGGAGAGGAACAGGATGGTGAAGCCCAGGTTGGTGGCGCTGCACAAAACGCCGTCCACCGCCACCAGCCGGTTCAGCTGGCGGCTGCGCACGAACTGGGTGCACCAGGTGCGCAGGCAGCTCACCAGCACATGCACATAAAGGAACGGCGCGTACTCCGCGAACAGCGGGATGAACCGCAGCAGCGGATAGCAGCACAGCATGATGACAAAGCCGGTGAGGATGGTGAGCAGGCCGTCGGTGAACACCGAGCCTTTCTTCACCTTTTCGTCCAGGCCGAAGCGGATGATGGCGTAGCTCACGCCCATGCTCACCAGCGGGATGAGCAGCGAGCCGATGTTCTGCACCAGCTTGGTGATGCCCACCTCTTCCACCTGGCCCATGGCGAAGGTGATGTAGGGCTGCAGCACGATGCTGAGCAGCTTTGCCGAAAAGTTGCTGATGGCGAACAAAAGGGTGTTGTTCGCCAGGCGTTTGTACTTTGCGTCCAAAGGGATCTTCCTTTCCGTGGATGGTGCGCTCAGCGCGCGTTTCGCAAAAGGGCCCGGCGGGCCTTCCAGTCCGGCAGGATGCTTGCCACCAGCGCCCAGAACCCGGCCTGGTGGTCCGGGTGCACAAAGTGGCAGTACTCGTGCACCACCACATACTCAACGGCCTCGGGGGGCTGCAGCGCCAGCCGCGCCGCCAGGGTGATCTGCCGCTTGGCGGGGTGGCAGCTGCCCCAGCGGGTGCGCATGTCCCGCACCTTTATAATGGGCTTCTGGCCTCCCAGCACCCCCGCGAACCGGGGGAACACCCTGTCGTTCACCGCCTGGAACAGAGGCAGGCAGTCGGCGGGCTTCGGCGTGGGGGCCGCGGCCCGGGCGGCCTCGGCGGCCTTCTGCCGGGCCAGGGCCTTTTGCACCCATCCGGCGTGGGCGGCCACAAAGGCGTCCACCGAGGCGGCGCTGGCCCGCAGCGGGGCGCTCACCCGCACGCTGCCGTCCGGCCCAAGGCGCAGATTCAGGTTTTTCACCCGCTTGCGGGTGAGGGCGTAGTCCACGCCGCCGGCGCTGCGAAATTCTTTTTGCTCCACGGCGGCGGACCCCCTTTTCTTTTCCCCGCAGGGGGGTATAATAGGACATTGTGCGCCGTTTCGGCGCACCGTGCGCTTTCCATTGTAGCATGTTTTCGCGCCCTTTTGAACGCGAAAAGCAAAACTCACAAAAAATTCATCCAAACCTTGGCGCTAATTTTGCGCCCGGTCATATTGACAGCCACTATATGTAGGTGTCATAATGTTTTAAGTAGCGTTCTCACCCCAAAATACAGAGAATGACCAAACGGCGCGCATGGGGGGCCGACACAGCGCAAAGCAAGGCGCGAAGCCGGGTCAGGAGGAGTTTGCATCATGATCAAAAGCGTTATCAAGCGGGATGGCCGCGTAGTTTTGTTCGACGAGGGCAAGATCGCGGCCGCCGTGCTCAAGGCCCTGGAGGCCGCCGGCGAGGGCGACGCGCGGGAAGCGGCCCGCGTGGCCAACAAGGTCTCGCGCCACCTGGAGGTGGACTGCGGCGAGGAATCCCCCCAGATCGAGCAGATCCAGGACGCGGTGGAGACCGGCCTGATGGAGTGCGGCCACGACGAGGCGGCCAAGAAGTACATCCTGTACCGGGCCAACCGCACCCGCATCCGCGAGGCGAACACCAGCCTGATGAAGACCATCGACGAGATCACCAACGTGGACGCCCGCATCAGCGACATGAAGCGCGACAACGCCAACATCGACGGCAACACCGCCATGGGCAGCATGCTGCAGATCGGCACCGCCGGCGCCAAGGCCTACAACGCGGCCTACCTGCTCACCCCCGAGCAGGCCAAGGCCCACTCCGAGGGCGACATCCACATCCACGATTTCGATTTCTATTCCCTCACCACCACCTGCACCCAGATCGACATCCTGCGCCTGTTCCACGGCGGTTTCTCCACCGGCCACGGCTTCCTGCGCGAGCCTGCCAGCATCGGCAGCTACGCGGCGCTGGCGGCCATCGCCATCCAGTCCAACCAGAACGACCAGCACGGCGGCCAGTCCATCCCGAACTTTGACTACGGCATGGCCGAGGGCATCCGCAAGAGCTTTGCCAAGCTCTACCGCAAAAAGCTGGCCGAGGGCGTGGAGGACCTGCTGAACTCGGAGGACGAGAGCGCCCTGACCGAGGCGGCGGTGAACAAGGCCGCCGACGAGCTGGGCATGCAGCCCCGCATCGAGGTGAAGGCCGACGAGTTTGACGCCATCGTGGCGAAGGCCCTGGAAGAGACCAGCGCCCTTTCCGCCGAGGAGGCGCAGCGCATCGTGGCCACCGCCCGCCGCCGGGCCTACAAGCAGACCGACCGGGACACCTATCAGGCCATGGAGGGCTTCGTTCACAACCTGAACACCATGCACTCCCGCGCCGGCGCGCAGACCCCCTTCAGCAGCATCAACTACGGCACCGACACCTCCCCCGAGGGCCGCATGGCCATCCGCAACATCCTGCTGGCGGAGGACGCGGGCCTGGGCCACGGCGAAACGCCCATCTTCCCCATCCACATCTTCAAGGTCAAGGAGGGGGTCAACTACAACGAGGGCGACCCCAACTACGACCTGTTCAAGCTGAGCATGAAGGTCAGCGCCAAGCGCCTGTTCCCGAACTATGTCTTCCTGGACGCGCCCTTCAACCTCCAGTACTACAAGCCCGGCCATCCCGAGACCGAGGTGGCCACCATGGGCTGCCGCACCCGCGTGATGGGCAACGTCTACGACCCTGACCGCCAGATCAGCTACAGCCGCGGCAACCTGTCCTTCACCTCCATCAACCTGCCCCGTCTGGCCATCCTGGCCGACCACGACGAGGCCGCCTTCTACAAGAAGCTGGACTCCATGCTGGAGCTGGTGGCCCAGCAGCTGCTGGACCGCTATGAGATCCAGGCGGCCAAGCGGGTCTACAACTACCCCTTCCTGATGGGCCAGGGCGTCTGGCTGGACAGCGACAACCTGGGCCCCGCCGACGAGGTGCGCGAGGTGCTCAAGCACGGCACCCTCTCCATCGGCTTCATCGGCCTGGCCGAGACCCTTACCGCCCTCTACGGCCACCACCACGGCGAGAGCGAGGAGATGCAGAAGAAGGGCCTGGAGATCGTCAAGCACATGCGCGACTTCTGCGACAAGAAGAGCCAGGAAATGAAGATGAACTTCACCCTGCTGGCCACCCCGGCGGAGGGCCTTTCCGGCCGGTTCACCCGGATGGACAAAAAGCGCTTCGGCGTCATCCCCGGCGTCACCGACCGCGAGTACTACACCAACAGCTTCCACATCCCCGTGTGGTTCCAGATCTCTGCCTACGACAAGATCCAGAAGGAAGCGCCCTATCACGCCCTCACCAACGCCGGCCACATCAGCTATGTGGAGCTGGACGGCGACACCGCCAACAACCTGGAGGCCTTCGAGAGCGTGGTGCGCTGCATGCACGACGCGGGCGTGGGCTACGGCAGCATCAACCACCCCGTCGACCGCGACCCCGTGTGCGGCTATGTGGGCGTGATCGGCGATGTGTGCCCCCGGTGCGGCCGCCGCAGCGGCGAGGCCCTCAGCCCCGAAAAGCTGGCCGAGCTTCGCAAGAAATACCCCAGCGTGCCCGCCTTCTGCGGGTGCGAATGAACCCCCTTTGAAAACGCGGGGCGAACGCCCGGTGTTGCCGGTGCAACATGCCGCCGCCCGCCGAACGTGATATAATAACGATAACGATTTTTGAAAAGACCGGGAAAGGTCCAAGGAGGAAACATCATGGCTGCAATGCAGAAACAATCCGTCGTGGGCAAGGACGTCCAGTTCGAGCGCATCCGCCGCATCACCGGCTATCTGGTGGGCACCATGGACAAGTGGAACGACGCCAAGAAGGCCGAAGAGCGCGACCGGGTGAAGCACCTGTAATGCTGAGGGTCGCAGGCTGTGTGGCCGACAGCATCGTAGACGGCCCGGGGCTGCGGTTCACCGTGTTCTTCCAGGGCTGCCCCCACCACTGCCCGGGGTGCCATAACCCCGAGACCTGGGCCTTTGAGGGCGGGCAGGAATGCACCCCCGAAGAGCTGGCGGCGCTGGCCAAACGAAGCCCCCTGTGCAAGGGGATCACCCTCTCCGGCGGCGAGCCCTTCGCCCAGGCGGGGGACGAAATGCTGGAATTCGTGCGCCTTTGCCGCGCCGCGGGCTTTGAGGTGGCCGCCTACACCGGCTACACCTTCGAGCAGCTGCTGGCGGGCACCGAGGCCCAGAAAGCCCTGCTGCGGGAGCTGGACACCCTCATCGACGGGCCCTTCCTGCAGGCCGAGTGCAGCCTGGAGCTGCGCTTTCGGGGCAGCCGCAACCAGCGCATCCTGAACGTGCCGGCAAGCCTTGCCGCCGCCGCCCCCGTGTGGGAAGCGGGCGAGCGCTGGGTGGGCGAGCACGAATAAGAGGACCAACGGGCCGTTTTTGCAAAAAAACGGCCCGTTTTCTGTTGGTATTTACAGTTTCGATACAACTTGTTGTCGACACCTTGGGCGCGGGTGTGGCATACTGTTAAGGGGCCCGGGCGTTGCCTGGGGCCCTTTTGCATAAAAAGGAGGAATCTTTGCCATGGCACACATCCTGATCGTGGAGGATGAGGCGCATATCGCCCAGATGATCGAGGCCACCCTGTCGCTGGGGGGCTACACCAGCGAGATCTGCTCCGACGGCGAAAAAGCGGTGGAGCGCATCTTCGCGGGCGGCTTCGACCTGGTGCTGCTGGACGTGATGCTGCCGGGCCTGGATGGCTTCGCCGTGATGGAGCGGGTGGCCAGCCAGGGCACGCCGGTGATCTTTCTGTCCGCCATGCAGCAGGTGGCGGATAAAGTCCGGGGCCTGCATCTGGGGGCCGAGGACTACATCGCCAAGCCCTTCGAGGCGCTGGAACTGCTGGCGCGGGTGGAAGTGGCCCTGCGCCGCCGGGGCAAGGGCCGGGAGGTGCTGGAATACGGCGACATCCGCCAGGACCTGGGCAGCCACACCGTCACCCTGAAGGGCGAGCCGGTGGCCCTTTCGCCCAAGGAGTTCGAGCTGCTGCGGGTGTTCTTGCAGAACCGGGACCTGGCCCTCAGCCGGGCAAAGCTGCTGGCCCTGGTGTGGGGCTATGAGTTCGAGGGCGAGAGCCGCACGGTGGACATCCACGTGCAGCGGCTGCGCCAGAAGCTGCATCTTTCGGAAAAACTGGTCACCCTTCCCCGGGTGGGCTACCGACTGGAGAGCTGACAGATGAAACTTTGGCAGAAAATTTTTCTGTCCACCCTGGCGCTGACCGTCGCGGTCACCAGCCTTTTGAGCCTGCTCTTTCTGCTTTCGAGCCGCAGCTCGCTGTGGGAGCGGGAAAATCAGCGCGCCCTCACCCAGCAGCAGTCGCTGGCCAGCCTCATCAAGACCGGCGTGGTCAGCCAGCGGCTGCAAAGCGGCAAGGTGCGCCTTTCGGCGGAGGAGGCGGACGATGCCGCCGCCTCGGTGCTGGCGCGGCATGAGGCGGACGAGTATCTTGTGGCCAGCCGCCTTTTGCGCCGGGGCGCCGAGGACTGGAACACCATCGCCGGCGCCACCTTTGACGAGCTGATGGACGCCGCCGCATTGCAGGGCGACGACTACACCGACTCCGCCCTCACCTACTCCCGCACCTTCCGGCAGGACGGGCGGCTGTATCTTGCGCTGAACGCCCCCCTCTCGCTGGAGCAGACGGACTACCGCCTGCTCTGCGTCTTTGACGTGTCGGAGGTGGAGGGCATCCTGCGCCGTCAGGCGGGCACCGCCCTGGCCCTCAGCGCCACCGGCAGCCTTGCCGCCGCCGGCGCGCTGCTGGTGGTGGTGCGGGGCCTGCTGCGCCCCTTGAACGTGCTCAGCCGGGCGTCGCGGCGCATCGCCGCGGGAAGCTATTCCGAGCGCATCCGCCTGTCTGGCTCTGACGAGCTGGCGGACCTCGCCCAGGACATGAACCGCATGGCCGAGGCGGTGGAGAGCCGGGTCACCCAGCTGGAACAGGCCGCCGAGGACCGCAGCGCCTTCATCGCCAACATGGCCCACGAGATGAAAACGCCCCTCACCAGCATCCTGGGCTTCGCGGACCTTTTGTATCTGCAAAAGGACGTGACCGACAAAAAGCGGATGGAGTACGCCGGCATCATCGTGGAGGAGACAAAGCGCATGCGCTCGCTCTCCGGCAAGCTGATGGAGCTGCTCAACGTGGGCAGCCAGAACCTGGTGTTCACCTCGGAGCCCCTGGCGGACGTGATGAAGGAGGTGGCCGCCGCCATGGAGCCGGTGCTGGCCAGCTCCGGCCTCACCTTGCAGCACGTCTGCGAGGAAGGTCTGTTTTTGATGATGGACCGGGAGCTCTTCAAATCCCTGCTCTATAACTTCATCGACAACGGCCGCAAGGCCAGCCCCGAGGGCAGCCGCATCCAGATGCTGGCCCACCGCCAGGGCGGCCAGGCCGAGATCATGATCCGGGACTACGGCCAGGGCATCCCGGAAAAGGAGCTGGAAAAGGTGCGCCAGCCCTTTTATATGGTGGACAAGTCCCGCAGCCGCAAGGCCGGCGGCGCGGGGCTGGGCCTCGCGCTCTGCGAGGAGATCTGCCGCATCCACAAAGGGGCCTTCGCCATCGACAGCCGGGTGGGCAAGGGCACCCTCATCACCCTGCGCTTTCCGCTGGCGGCCCCGCCCGTGCCGGGGCAGGAGGCCGAAGCATGAGCGGGCGGCGCATCCGCCGGCCCCCGGCGGGCACGGCGGCCCCCGCCCGCGCCCCCCGTCAGAAGGACAAGGCGCGCCGGGTGCAGCGGCAGGTGCTGGCCACCGGCGCGGCCATCCTGCTGGCGGGCACCGCGGCCACCTTCCTGCTGGAGCAGGCGGTGCTGGCCCCCCGGCGGCAGGTGCAGACGGAGTCCGCCCTGCCGGTTTACAGCGCGGTGGGCCAGCGCACCGACGACGTGAGCTTCTGGCCCTGGACCTTCTACGCCGAGCAGGCCGGGCAGACGCCCACCCTGTTCCCCATGGAGGGCGACACCTACACAGCCGAGATGCTGGTGACGCTCATCGACGCGCTGCTAGGCGGCGGGGTGGAGATGGAGACCTCCTCGGTGGTGATAGAATCCTATGCCGACGCCCGCTCCAGCTGCCAGTATCTGCGGGATCTGCCGGTGCTCTGGACGCCGCCCGACGGCGGCGAAGCCCAAAACCTTGTCCTGAACATGGCCTATGGCAACGGCAGTGACCCCGCCCTGACCTTCGGCATGGCGGTGAGCTTTGTGGTGAAGCCGGCGGACCAGACCCCCACCGAGGCCCAGCTGGAGGCGGCCTACCGCCAGGTGCTGCTGGACCTTTATTTCCAGTGCGGCGCGGCGGGCTGGCTGCTGGACGATGCCGCCGCCTCCGAGATCATGGAGGCCACCCCGGCCCCCGTAGACGCGCCCTCCGACCCCGGCGGGGAGACCGCCTCCCAGCCGGCGCAGACGGACGGCGCGCTGAGCGATGAAGCGGTGCGCCGGCTGCAAAGCGCCGCGCAGATGCCCCTGGAAACGATGCTGGACCGGCTCAGCGGGCCGTTGGCGGCGCTGGCGGGCCTCGACGAATTCGTTCTGCAATGGCCGGCGGGCCTCGGGCCGGACACCGCCCTCTGGCCGGTGGAGAACTCCCCCGACCCGGCGGCGCTGGCCGCCGGCACCCTCAGCGAGGAGGACACCCACAAGCTGGAGCAGCGCCTCCAGCAGCAGTACGCCGAATACGGCATGGAGCTGCAGGTGGTCACCCTGTCGGACAGCGTGCTGGTGCTCTTTTCCTCCAACGCCACCCTCGGCTTTTACTACGACCCGGTGCTGGAAGTCTGGTCCGGCTTTGCCGTCCAGTGACCGCGTTTTAAAAAAGGAGGCCGCGCCATGAAACAGCCTTCCCCCTCCCGCCGCGCCCTGCTTGTCTTTGTGGCCGCCTGCGCCGGGGTGCTGGCGGCGGGCATGGCCGCCGTGGCCGCCGCGGGCCGCTTTGCCCCGGGGCGTGAGGTGACCGCCCGGGCCGCCCTGCCGGTGCGGGGCGCCCTGGGGGCCGAGAGCGCCGACGTGCTCTTCTGGCCGGAGGCCGCCTGGGAGGAGTACTCCCTCACCGAGGCGGCCCGCCTGCAGGAGGGCTTCGACGTGGACTGGCCCGCCGGCGCATGGCTGGACTTCGCCGGGTGGAACGGCGGAGCGGGCCCGCTGCCCGGCTCCGAATGGCACGCGGACGTGCCGCAGGGCCGGTGCTTTTTTGCCCGCAACGTGCGCTTTGCCGCACCGATGCCCGGCGCCGACGGCCCGGACCGGGCGCTGGTGGCCGAGGTGTCGGCGGGCCGGCGGGACAGCGGCTTTGCGGTGACCTGCCGTGTGTTTGCCGACGACGGCTATCAGGACCTGCCCGACGACTGGCAGACCGCGGCGGTGCAGCGCTGCCGCGAGGAAGTGATGTACCTGCTCAACCTCTCCAACGACGAATCGCGCGCCGGCCTGTATGAGCTGCTGAACGGCATGTTCCTTTGCAGCGAGGAAGGGCTGGAATACAAGACCTTCAACGACCCGGAACTGGATGTCCTCTGGCAGGAGGAGGGCGCGCGGGATGTGCAGTCGATGCTGCGCAGCATGGCGGGGGACCTGCGGGCCAACCAGCGCAAGGCCCTGCAGCTTTTCCACCAGGGCGGCGGCCGGCCTCCGGAGGAGGTGCCCGGCGGCCTTCTGCCCCACCAGACCCTTGCCGCCGACCCCATGCCCGGCGAAGAGGAGCTGGCCCTGCTGATGAACAACCTGGAACTGGAGATACAGATCGTGCCCATGGAGCGGCAGGCCATGGTGCTGTTCAGCTGGGAAAAGGGCGACGTGGCCGCCTACTATGACCCGGTGCTGGACTGCTTCTCCGGCTTTTCCCTGCAGCGTTGAATCCCTTCCCGGCAATCGGCCGGAATCATTCTGGAAAGGAGGCCCGGTGCCCATGAAAAAGCGTTGCGCGCCCCGGCGCGACACCCTGGTCTTTCTGGGGGCTTGCGCGGGGGTGCTGGCGGCGGGCATGGCGCTTGTGGGCGCGGCGGGCCTCTCCCCGCCCGGCCGTCAGGTGGACAGCCGCGCCGCCCTGCCGGTATACAGCGCCCTGGGGGCCGAGAGCGCCGACGTGCAGTTCTGGCCCTGGCAGCTCTGGGAGGAGGCCTCCGACACGGAAAACGGCATTTACCCCTGGCTGGAGGCCTCCGGCGAGCTGGCCGCCCCCTGGCTGGACCTCTTCGGCTGGGGTATGGGCCAGGGGGAGAACGCCAGCAGCGGCCAGGTCTACATGGCCCTGCCGGAGGACGGCGACTGCCTTTATGTGCGGGGCATCCGCTTCACCGACACCCCGCCCCAGATCTCCGGCCTTGCCACCCCCAACGCGGTGCAGCAGGAGCTGACGGCGGAGTTCGCCGTGGGCTACCGCTCCAGCGGCTTTGCGGTGAGCTGCCTCGTCTATGCCGCCGACGGCTACCAAAACCTGCCCGAAGACTGGCAGGAGACGGCGGTGCAGCGCTGCCGGGAGGAGCTGCTCTATCTGTTCAACCTCTCCAACGACGACCAGCGCCTGCAGCTCTATCAGCGGCTGAACAGCATGCTCACCCCCTACCCCTGGGCGCTGGAGAATGCATCCTTCCCCCTGGAGCCGATGGAGGAATACTGGCAGGGCGCGGGCCGCGACCAGCTGGCCGGCATGCTGAGCAACATGCAGGGCATGGTGCGCGCCGCCCAGTACAACAGCCTTGTGCTTTACAGCGCCGACGGCTGGAAGGAACCGGGCGAAAGCTGGGGCTGCCTTTACAACCACCAGCCCCTTTATGCCGACCCCATGCCCGGCGAAGCGGAGATGGCACGGGTGCTGGCAGACGTCTCCCTGGATGTGCAGATCGTGCCGCTGGAAAAGCAGGTGATGGTGCTTTTCGGCTGGTACGGCGGCAACCTGGCCCTTTACTACGACCCGGTGCTGGACTGCTTTTCCGGCTACGCTTTGCAGCAGTGAGGGGCCGCCCCCCGCATTTTTTGCAGTTTTTCTGCGGGATGTTTACAGTTTCGATACCGCTTTTTGCGGACTTTGCGCCCCCTTTGGCGCGATACTTTTCTTGCGGCGGATGACCGCCGCGGGAGACTATCGCATCAGAGGGGGTCATTTTATGAGCACGCGCGTCATCCGCACCGCCGCCGCACTGCGGCCTGCCGGGGAGTGGGAACAGGCCATCCCCCTGCCCGCCTGGAGCCCGGTGGAGGAGGCCGCGCCCATCCGCCGCCCCCCGGAGCGCCAGCGTCAGGTCTACCGGGCCCCCGCGCCCGCGCCTCGCCGCCGCCGGCGCAAGCGCCGCCTTGCCGGTGTGCTGCTGCGGCTGGCGGTGCTGGCCCTCTGCGGCTGGGCGCTGCTGCGGGTGCTCAGCGAGACCAAGGGCGCGCTGGCGGAGGGCGTGCACCGGGCCGAGGCCCTCTTTTCCATCGCCGCAGGCTGGGGCGTGGACGCGCCCGAGGCCGCCGGCGTGCTGGAGGTGGAGCCGGTGCTGCAAAACCCCGCCCTGCCCAACGGCTGCGAGGCGGCCAGTCTGGCCACCCTGCTGCACTACGCCGGGGTGGAGGCGGACACGGTGGAGCTGGCCATGGAGTGGATCCCCCGCCAGGAGTTCAGCTATTCCGGGCCGGACCGCTTCGGCCCCGACCCCGACGAAGCCTACGCGGGCGACCCCACCAGCGCCTCCGGCGGCTGGTACTGCTTTGCAGGCCCGGTGGTGGAGGGAGCCAACGGCTATCTTGAAGCCATCGGCAGCTCTCTGCGGGCGAAGGACCTCACCGGCGCAGGGCTTGCCGAACTGGAAAAGCGGCTGGCCAAGGGCCAGCCGGTGGCGGTGTGGTTCACCCAGGACTACCAGGACCCCCGCATGAACGAAAGCTTCACCTGGACGCTGCCCTCCGGCGAGCAGTACACCCCTTATGCAAACCTCCACTGTCTGGTGCTGGCCGGGGTGGAAGGGGGCGACTGCCTGCTGGCGGACCCGCTCTCCGGCAGCACCCGGGTGGACAAGGACACCTTCGAGCGCATCTACACCGCCATGGGCAGCCGGGCGCTGGCCGTGGGCTGACCGAACGGAGAAAGGAAGGGACCTGAGATGAAACCGTCTTTGTGGATATGCCTTTTCCTGAGCGGCGTGCTGCTGGCCGCCTGCACAAGGCAGAACAGCCCGCTGGTCATCGCCGCCTCCGCAGCCTCCGCGCCTGAGTCCTGCGCCGCCGCGCCCGAAGAGGCGCTGACCGTGCTGACCCAGTGGGACGCCGCCAGCGGCTATTACTACCTCGCCCGGCAAAACGGCGGCGACTTCGTGCTGCATTTTGTGGACTACGCCACCCTGGAGGACTCCGCCGTGTGCAGCGCCGGCTGCGACCACACCGGCGAGGGCTGCACCGCCCGCCTTGCGTGGGACGGCTGCGACATCCGGGTGTACGCCGCCCGGGACCGGCTGTTCGTGGTCTACGGCGGCGAGGCAAAGGAACAAGCGGGCACGGCCCGGGTCATCAGCTGTGAGCGGGACGGCTCCCACCGACAGGAGCTGGCCCGCTTTGGCGCGTCCGATTTTATCGACAGCGCCCCCGCCTGGGACGGTGAGCGGCTGTATCTTCTGGTGTCCGCCTATGAAGAGGGCGAGGCCCGGCGGCGGCTGGTCAGCCTTGACGCCGCCACCGGCGAACAGAAAGAGCAGACGGGCCTGCCCCCGTTGGACACCGCCGTGGAAGGGGCCTTCGGGCGGGAATTGGTGCTGCGCTTCGGCGAGGGCACCCAGGCGGGCTGGGGCCTGTGGAACGTGGACGACGGCAGCTGGCGGGAGCTGGTGCGCCGGGAGCGGCCGGTGAGCGCCGTCTGCGCCGGGGACGCGCTCTGTCTTTTGGAAAACGGGACGGGCAGCATCCTCCGCCTGCCGCTGGCGGGAGGCGGGAAGACCACCCTCGCCACCGATCTGAACCAGGGCCGCAGTCTGGCCCAGGCCCAGCTGACGGCCGCCGGCGACGGGGGCTTTCTGGTGCGGGGCGAGGAGAACGGCGAATTTGACAACTACCTCATCGACCCGCAAGGGCACACCGTGAAGCAGACCCTCGCCACCACCGGCGAGCTTGGCGACTTCCCGCTGGAGGTCCTGGCCGAGGCGGAGGGGGCCTACCTTGTGGCGAAGGAATACAGCGTGCGGCAGGTGGAGCTGCCGGAGGACGAGGGCGTTGTGGACGAGACGCGCTATACCTTCGCCCTGCTGCCGAAGGAGGATTTCTGGGCAGACCGCGCCAACTATAAAAATTAAAAAGCCCGGGCGGGGAGTTTTCCCCCGTCCGGGTCTTTCTTTGTGGAAAACAAGAGCGCTCAGTTGAAGGTGGTGCGCCCGAAGAGGCGCTGCACCTGCCCCGCCAGCGCCCGGTGCTCCGGGGCGGTGAGGGCGGGGTCCGCCTCCAGCAGTTCGGCGGCGCTGGCGTGGGCCGCCGCCAGGGTGCGGGTGTCGGTGGTCAGGCTGGCCAGCTGCAAGGTGGGCAGGCCGTGCTGCCGGTCCCCGAAAAAGTCGCCGGGGCCCCGGTGCTCCAGGTCGTATTTGGCGATGGCGAAGCCGTCCTGGGTGGAGCAGAGAAAGCGCAGCCGGTCCCGCACGGCCTCGCTGCCGTGGTCGCTCACCAGGATGCAGAAGCTCTCCGCCGCCCCCCGGCCCACCCGGCCCCGCAGCTGGTGCAGGGCCGACAGGCCGTAGCGCTCGGCGTTTTCAATCACCATCACGGTGGCGTTGGGCACGTCCACCCCCACCTCGATGACGGTGGTGGAGACAAGGGCGTCCAGCCTGCCGGCCTTGAAGTCCTCCATCACGGCGGCCTTTTCCTTCGCCTTCAGCCGCCCGTGCATCAGCCCCACCCGCCGGCCCGGCAGCAGGGCCTTGGCCACCTCGGTGTAATAGGTGGTCACCGCCGCCAGCTCCCCGGCGTTTTCCGCGTCGCTCTCCTCCACCAGCGGGCAGACGATGTACACCTGCCGCCCGGCGGCAATTTGTTTTTCCAAAAAGCCGTACATGGCCCTGCGCTTTTCGCCGCCCACGGCGTAGGTCTTCACGGCCTTGCGCCCGGGGGGCAGCTCGTCCAGCACCGAGATGTCCAGATCGCCGTAGACAAGCAGCGCCAGGGTGCGGGGGATGGGGGTGGCGCTCATCACCAGCACGTGGGGCTGGGCGGCCTTGCCCGCCAGCAGGCCCCGCTGGCGCACGCCGAAGCGGTGCTGTTCGTCCACCACCGCAAGGCCCAGCGCCTTGAACTGCACTCCCTCGCCGATGACCGCGTGGGTGCCCACCACCAGGTCGGCCTCCCCGGCGGCGATGGCCGCCAGCGCCGTGCGCCTTGCCGCCGCCTTCATGCCGCCGGTGAGCAGCGCCACCCGCACCCCGAAGGGGCCGAGCAGCCGGTCCAGGGTGTCGGCGTGCTGGGCGGCCAGAATCTCGGTGGGGGCCATCAGGGCGCTCTGCCAGCCGTTTTTGTAGGCGGTGTACACCGCCGCCGCCGCCACCAGCGTCTTGCCGCTGCCCACGTCCCCCTGCAAAAGCCGGTTCATGGGGGCGGTCTTTGTCATGTCGCCGCAGATCTCCCCCGCCGCCCGCCGCTGGGCCCCGGTGGGGGCAAAGGGCAGGCTGGCCCAGAAGGGGGCGAGGTCGGCAGGCTTCATCACCGCGCTGGCCTTCGCCGCGCCCCGGCTGCGCAGAAGCCCCAGGCCCAATTGCAGGGTGAACAGCTCGTCGAACACCAGCCGCCGCCGGGCCGCCTGGGCGGCGGCCATGGAAGCGGGGCGGTGGATGTCCCGCACGGCCTGCCAGCGCCCCGGCAGCTTGAACCGGGTCAGAAAGTCCGGCGGCAGGAACTCCTCCAGCGGCTGGGCTTCCTCCAGCGCCCGGGCCACGCAGCGGGCGATCTGCCCGCTGCCAAGGCCCTCCGTCTGGGGATACACCGCCGCCAGCGGCGTTTTTTCCACCTGGGCGGGGGTGCGCACCGTGGGGTTCGCCATCTCCCGCCGCGTCAGGGTGCCCCGCACCCGGCCCTCGAAAAAGTATTCCTCCCCCACCCGCAGGCTGTCCGCCGCGAAGTGGGTGTTGAACCAGGTCAGGGTCAGCGCGGCGCTGTCGTCCCCCGCCAGCACCTGCACCATGGTGCGCCCGCCGGGCAGGCGCACCGCGCCCCGCTTGGAATACACCGCCGCCTTCACCACCGTGTCGGCGTCGAAGGGGGCGGCGGCCACCGGGGCGGGGTCGGAATAGTCCACATACCGCCGGGGATAAAGCCCCAGCAGGTCCTCCACCGTGGCTACCCCCAGCCTTGCGAACTTCTCGGCGGTCTTGGGGCCCACGCCCTTCAGGTACTGCACCGGTGTGTCCGCCCGCATGGCCCATGGCCCCCTTTCCCGTCCATTTTTTTCATTATAGCATAAATCCCTGGCCGCAGGGGGTCGAAAAAATCTCGCCCGGCCTGTTCCGGTGCGGCGGCATATGCTATAATTCTTTCATAAGCGGAACAAAAGGGGGCGGCGACGGGATGAGCGCGGACGAACGGCTGCTGGAATTGCTGGAACAGGACCCGGAGGCGGGCCTTGCCGCCCTGATGGAGCGGTACGGCGGGGCGGTGCGCGCCGCGGCGGCCCGCCGCCTCTCCAACGAAGAGGATGTGCGGGAGTGCGTCAACGACGTGTTCGCCCAGGCTTACTTTCAGCGCGCCCGGTTCGACCCCGCCAAAGGCTCGCTGAAAAACTGGCTGTGCACCCTGGCGACCCGCCGGGCCATTGACCGGGCGCGGGCCGGGGCACGCCGGGCCGCCGACCCCCTGCCCGAGGCCCTGCCCGCCGCCGGGGCCCCCGACCCGGACGCGCGGCTGGACGTGCAGAACGCCCTGGCCCGCCTGCCAAAGGAAGAGGCGGCCCTTCTGCGCATGCGGGCCGCGGGGCTCACGGTGCGCCAGATCGCCCGGGCGCTGGACGAGCCCTATGAAACGGTGAAAAAGCGCCAGCAGCGCAGCCTTGCCAAGCTGCGCAAACTGCTGCTCACCGGCCTGGTGCTGGCCCTGGCGGCCCTGCTGGCGGCCTGCGGCTACCTGCTGCTGCGCTACTTCGGGGTGCTGCCCGGCTACGGCGTGAACACCCGGGCCGACGCGCCCTTCCACACCCTGGCCGCCCCCGCCGAAGGGGCGGACCGGACGGTCTCCCTTCGGATAGAGGACGCGCTCTGGTGGCAGGACGGCCTTGTGCTGAACGTGCGGCTGGAAAAGGGTCCCGACGCGGCGGACCGGGTGGTCACCCTGCCCGACGGCGGCGAGTACACCATCCTCTGGCAGACCGATCTTTTGGGGGAGCTCACCCTGCGCTGGGGCGAACAGGAGGAGATGTATGGCACGGTCGTCACCGACGCGGCCCGCTCCACCAAAGACTGCCTGGCGATGGAGCTGGTGTTCACCGGCCTGCCCGCGCCGGAACTGGGGAGCGAGCCGACGGAGGCTGTGCTGAACTGCGGCGGATTGGAGGTCCCCTTCACCCTTGCCGCCGCCGGGGAGACATCGCCGGAAGAATACGCCTACGCCCTGGGCGAGCTGGGCGGGGTGCTGGCCATCCCGACCCGAAGCGGGCAGGGGGCCGCGGTGGAACTTTACCCCCTGAACGGCGAGGCCTTCTCGGTGGAGCCCTGGATGGTCCTCAGCTCCTTTATGGACCCGGCCCCCGGCGCGGTCACCCTCACCGGGGCGGACGGCACGGTGCACGAGGGCACGCCGGCGGGCTTCAACCCCTACGGCACCTCCCTCTATTCCCGCTGGGAGTTCGGCAGCCTGCCCGCCGGGGAGTACACCCTCTCGCTGCCTTATCTGCTGGTGAGCGCGCCGCTGCCCGAAACGTTCGTCCTGCCCCTGCCGGAGGGGGACGGCCTTGTGCTGGAAGCGCCCGGCGGCAGCCTCACCGCCCATGTGAGCCGCCAGCCGGGCCGCCTGGCCGCCGCTGAGCCGGAGCCGGGGGCGGAGGCTTTCTACATCACCTTTGACGCGGCCCCCCGGCGGGAGGACCTGGCCCTGGCGGGCGTCTGGCTGGAGGCCGGGACCGACGGCCTGCCCGAACCCACCGCGAACGGCCCGTGGTCCAGCTGCGTCACCCTGCCGGACGAAAGCGGGGCCTGGGCGGGGCTGGGGCTGCAGGTCTCCCCCGACGCCGTGAAACAGGGCTGCCGCCTCGCGCCCGGCATGCAGGGCCGCATCACCTGGAAGTGGGCCTGGCCGGTGGAACTGACCGTGCATCTGCCCTGAGCCGCATCGGCTGCCGCCCTCCGCGCATTTTTGCGCGGAGGGCGGCTTTTTTTGTCCCCTTTTGCGCCGCGCGGGCGAATTATTTAAAAAGCAAAACGCTTTGCGCTTTGGAAAACAACAGGAGGAGAGATATCATGCTGTTTGGCAAAAAGGAAAAAATGCCCCCGGAACAGCGCCGGGAGATGGTGCAGGCCATTGAAAAGCTCATCGACGCGGGCAAAAGCGAAGAGGCGTTCCGGCTGACGAAGACGCTGGAAAAAGAGGACGCCGACGCGGCGGGGCTGGCCATGGCCTATTTCTACTTCATGGGCGAGAACGTGCGGGAGGACTACAACGCCGCCGCCCGCAGCGCCCAGCGCTACCTGCGCATCGAGCCGGAGGACGCCCTTGCCTGGAACCGGCTGGGCAGCGCCTATATGCTGCTGGGCAATTATGACCAGGCCGCCCCGGCTTTGGAAAAGGGGTACCAGCTGGGCAACATCGAGGCCGGCACCCTGCTGGCCAACGTCTGCAAGATCCAGGCCGACAGGCTGCGGGGCGACGCCGCCGGCACCCTCAACGCCCGTTCCTTCGGGCGGGCCAACGGCCAGGCCATGACCCTCTACACCAAGGTCATCCTGCTGGGCGAGGCCATCGGCGCGGCCCACCCGGGCATGATGAACGACGCCGACTGGCAGGGCTATGGCCGCGCCTTCGACATGATGTACGCCCTGGCGCTGGGCGGCGAGACCAGGAGCTTCCGAGTCAGCGGCAACGCCTTTTCCACCTATGCCTCTGTGGCCAAGGCCTTCGAGGCGGGCCGGGACGACAGGGCCGGCCAGGGGGTGTGGCTGGCGGCGGCCGTGCGGGACTGCGCCCTGATGGAGGCCGCGGGCTACAAGGCCATGGCGGAGTACTTCCGGGCCGCGCTGTGCCTTGACGCGGTGGATTTTTCCAAATCCGGCAAAATGCTGGCCGGCGCCAAGTGGCATCTGGACAGGGCCGCCGAGCTGAACGGCACCCTCACCGCCGAGCAGAAAGCGGAGTACCCCAACGATTTTGCCGATTACCGCCAGCAGTATCAGCAGTACCTCCGCCGCTACGGCAAGGCCATGGAGGCCCAGCTGAAGGCGGGCCAGCTGCCGGACCTGGCCGGAGAGTATCCCGCCGGCGCCGCCCCCGCGCCCCAGAGCTGCGCCCTCTTTATGAAGGACGTCGAGGCGCTGCAGAGCGGCGCCCCGATGCCCGGCGCGCCCAAAAAGAAGGGCTTTTTCGGCCTGTTCGGCTGAAGAAAAGGGGGTCCGGGTACATATGGTCTCTCTCATCGTTCCCTATTTCCTCACCTTTTTGGGCCTGATGGTGGATTCCGCCCACGACTTCCCCGCCTTTGCAGTGGTGTTCACGGCGGCGGGCGTTCTCTGGACGGCGGGCCGGGGCCTGGCCAAAGAGAGCGGCGGAAAAGCAATCGCCCTCATGGTGGCCGGCCACGGGGTGATCTGGCTGCTGTTCAAATTCAAGCCCGAGATGCTGGGCGCGGCCATCGGCATCGCCATCGGCCTGGCGTTCGCGGTGCCGGTGGCGCTGATCGGCTGGAGCGTCGTCATCCGGCCGCTGTTCTTCGGCGGCTCCTCTGCGCCCGCCTTCCGGGGCGGGGCGGAGGATGCGGCCCCGGGGGGCCGCGGCACGCTGCCCAACATCATCTACGACGATTCCAACGCCCGCTGGCAGCTGCGCCGCCGCAACGGCGACGGCAGCGCCGTCTATTACAGCGACGACGGGCGGGAGGTGCTCATCCACCTGAACTACGTCAGCGGCACCACCGCCAACACCGGCGAGGGGACCTTCCACTGGTATTGAAACAACGCGGGCCCGGCCTTTTGAAAAAGACCGGGCCTTCGTTTTTTGATCAAAAAACGGACAAAAAAGGAAAATTTTGTCCCCATCCGCACCTTTTCGGCGAATCCAGTTATAAAGCGGCCTGCTGTGGGCTGAAAGGGGTGCGCGGATGAGGGACGAGGAATTGCTGGAGCTGTTCCGCGCCGACCCGGAAAACGGGGCGGCGGCGCTGGTGGAGCAGTACCGCTATCTTTTGTGGGGCGTGTGCTCCCGCCGCCTGCAGGACCCGGAAGACGCCTGGGAGTGCGTTTATGAGGCGCTGGCCGATTTCTGCCTGCAATGGAAGCGGTTTTCCCCCGAGAGGGGCAGCGTGAAAAGCTATCTTGCCGCCATCGCCGACCGCCGCGCCCTGGACCTTTACCGCAAAAACCAAAGCTGGGAGCGGGCCCGTCAGGCGGCGGCGCGCAGCGGCGGCGCGGCGGAGCGGGAGGGCGAGGCCCCGCTGGAGGACTGGCTGCTGGGCGAGCTGGCGGAAAAAGAGCGCGTCATCGTCTGGCTGCGCTGTGTGCGCCGCATGAGCTACGCCGAGATCGCCCGCGCCCTGCGCCTGCCCTATGAGCAGACCCGCAAGTGCGGCTACCGGGGGCTGAAAAAACTGCGCGGCCGGCTGGAGCGCATTGCCAAGGAATAACAAAACAAAAGGGCGGCAGGCACATTCCGTGCCTGCCGCCTTTGGCTGTTTTATGGGCTTATTCCACGCCGATCATGTAGTAGTAGACCGGCTGGCCGCCGTTGATGAGGGTGACTTCCACATTGTCGCCCACCTTGGCCTGCACCAGCTCGCAGGTGCGCTGGGCCTCTTCCTCGCTCACATCGCAGCCGCTGATGAGGGTGATGAAGCTGGTGTCCTTCTTCACCATGCTGCGGGCCAGACGGTAGGTCATTTTGGCGATGTCGGTGCCGATGTTCACGATCTTGCCGTTCTCCATGGCCATGATGTCGCCCTTCTTGATCTTGTGGCCGTCAAAGTCGCTGTTGCGGGCGGCGAAGGTCACAAGGCCGGTGCTCACACGGCCGGCGGCCTCCATCATGGCGATGGAGTTGGCGTCGGCGTCGGCGTCCGGGTCGAAGCTGAGCATGGCGGTGATGCCCTGGGGGATGGTGCGGGTGGGCAGCACCACCACCTTGCGGTCGGCGATCTTCTGGGCCTGCTCGGCGGCCATGATGATGTTCTTGTTGTTGGGCAGCACGAACACGGTGCCGGCGGGCACGCTCTGCACCGCGGCCAGGATGTCCTCGGTGGCGGGGTTCATGGTCTGGCCGCCGCTGACAACGGCGTCCACGCCCAGGTCCGCGAACACGGAGGCCAGACCCTCGCCGGCGGCCACGGCCACAAAGCCGAAGGTGCGCTCGGGGTCCACCGCGGCATAGGGGAAGGCGGCGGCAGGGGCCTCCTCGGCGGCCTTCTGCTTCTCCAGGCCCTTGCCCTGCTTCTGGCGGGCCAGGAACTGCTCGTGCATGTTCTCGATCTTGAAGCCGGTGAGGTAGCCGTAGCGGATGGCCTCGGACAGGATCTTGCCCGGGTCGGCGGTGTGCACGTGGCAGTTGGCCACGTCGTCGTCCTCGATGACCACCACGCTGTCGCCGTTGGACTCCAGGAAGGCCCGCAGCTTTGCGATGCTGGCGCCCTCGTCCTTGTTCACCAAAAACTGGGTGCAGTAGCCGTTCTTGATGTCCTCCACCTTCATCAGGTCGTCGGTGAACACGCCCTTGCCCGCGCCGGAGGTGGACAGCTTTGCCTTGTTCTGGGCCGCTTCCTCGCACTGCACGGGCTTGCCGCCCTCGAACACGATCTGCATGCCCTCAAAAATGACCATCAGGCCCTGGCCGCCCGCGTCCACCACGCCGGCCTTTTTCAGAACCGGCAGCTGGTTGGGGGTGTTCTCCAGCGCGCGCTGGCCGGCGCTCATCACCAGTTTCCACAGCTCCACCACGTCGGCGATGCCGCTGGCGGCAGCCTCTTCGCTGGCGATGCGGGCCACCGTGAGCATGGTGCCCTCGGTGGGCTTCATCACGGCCTTGTAGGCGGCCTCCACGCCTTTCTGCAGGGCGGCCACCACGTCGGCGGCGTCGGCGGTCTTCTTGCCGTCCAGCGCTTTGGAGAAGCCCCGGAACAACAGGCTGGTGATAACGCCGGAGTTGCCCCGGGCGCCCCGCAGCATCGCGCCGGCGGCGGCCTTGGCGGCCTCGCCCACGGTGCAGTCGTCGCTCATGGCTTCCAGCTCGGGGCGGGCCGCGCCCACGGTCATGCTCATGTTGGTGCCGGTGTCGCCGTCCGGCACGGGGAAGACGTTCAGTTCGTCCACCCGGGAGCGCTGGTTGGAAATGTTGTTGGCGCCGGAAAGAATGGCGTCACGCAGGATACGACCAGTAATCATACAGTACACCTCAACATCAAAGTTATGGGTCCGCCTTCACGGGCGGCGGGAAGGGCCGTCAGTCGGCCACGATGTCGTCAACAGAGACCTCGATGCGCTCCACCTTCAGGCCGGTGGCGTTCTCCACCTCGTGCTTGACCTTGTGGGTGATGCTCTGCACGATGGTGGCGATGTTCAGCCCGTAACCCACCTTGATGTGCAGCTCGATGGTGAGCTTGCCGTCGCTCTGGGTCACCCGCACGCCCTTCTCGGGGAAATCGCTGCCGAAGAACAGGCTTTTGAAGTCGTCGTGGGCGCCGCCGGTGGCCATGCCGGCCACGCCGTAGCAGCTGCGGGCCGCAAGGCTGACCAGTTCGGCGAAGTAGTCGGCGTTCATGCTGATGGTGCCCAGCGGATTTTGCAAGGTGATCATACAAACAACCTCCTGTTCGGTTAAGAGTCTTCGGAGGCAAACCGAAGCTGCCCCAACGAATAGAACACATTGCTGATGGAGGACGTGAGTCCGTCGATGCTGCGGGTGTGCACCACGGTGCCGTTGCGCCACAGAAGAGGCACAAAGGGCATCTCGGCGGCAAAGGCCGCCTCGTAGGCGCCCGCGGCGCTCATGTTGCCGCGGAAGGCGTTGTAGGCCGCGGTGAGCGTTTCGCTCTGCACGATGCCGGCGCTGGCGCCGCCGCCCTCCATAAACGGGCTCATATCCATATTATTATACAACTTGACCTCGCCGATGTACAGGTCAAAATCGCCCAAAAGCACTTTTTCGCGGAAAACTTCAAAATCATCCGCCTGTTCCAGCGTCACCGCAACGCCCACCGCCTCCAGCTGGTCCGCCAGCAGGCTGGCGGCATAGCGCTTGTAGGTGTTGCCGCTGTAGACCAAAAGGCGCACCGTCAGCTTCTGGCCGTCGGCGGTGTAGAAGAAGCCGTCCATGGCGTTTTCGGTGTAGCCCAGCGCCGCCAGCGACGCGCGGGCCGAATCCTCGTCCAGCTGGGCCTCCGGCAGGATGACCTGCTGGGCCAGCACGCAGGGGTAGAAGCTGTTGATGGCCCCGGTGGCGGGATAGGCCCGGGAGTAGTAGCCCTTTTCCGCCAGGATGCGCCGGTCGATGATCTGGCTCAGCAGCCCGCGCCCGGCGGCGGTGCCCAGAAGGGGCGCGAGCATGGTGTTGTCCTGGGCCGCGGCGGCGTTCACCCCCAGGAAGATGAGGTTGTTGGTGCGGTAGTAGCTCAGGGAGCTGGCAACGCCGGAGGGCGAATCGTTCAGCTCGCTGGTCTGGTAGAGGTTCAGCGTGCCCACCGTGAGGCCCGAGACCATCTCGTTGTAGCTGCTCACCTCGGCAAGGCCGATCTCCTCGGGCTGGCCGTCCTCGGCAAAGAGGCAGCGGGTGTTTTCCACCAGCGCGCCCTCGCTGTAAATGTAGCGGCCGCTGGAGGTGGGGTTCGCGGAGGCGACCTCCGAGGCCTTCAGCACCGGGATGTCGCACAGATAGCTGAACAGCGAGTCCGGCTGGGCCAGGGTCAACACCACGGCCCCGTCGCTCACTTCCACCTTGGTCACGTTGGCCAGCTGGCCGCTGTAAAGGGGGCTGGTGCGGGCGGCCTCGATGCTGGCGGCGGCGTCCTCGGCGGTGACGGGGGTGCCGTCGGCAAAGGTGGCGCCGCCCCGGATGTGGATGACCGCCTGCAGGTCCAGCACGTCGATGCTGCTGGCCAGCCGGTAGACGATGGACATGTCCGGCCCGATCTCCACCAGCTTTTCAAACAGAAGCCCCGCGTTCTGGCGCACCAGGGTGGAGCCGGTGAGGAAGGGGTTGAACCCGTCGCCGGGGGTGTAGCCCAGCACCAGCTTATCCGAGTTGGCGGCAGCGGCGGGCGTGGGGGTGGGGCTGGGCGCGGGGGCGGAGTCGGCCTCGGGCTGCGCGCCGCACCCGGTCAGGAAAAGGCAGGCCGCCAGCGCCAGCGCGGCGGCTCGTTTTGCAAAGGGCAAAATGCGGCCTCCTTTCAGGTCACAGAATGGGATAGTCGTGTTCTATTCTACCATAGAAACGGATATTTTAAAAGGGGAACGGCCCGTTTCGCGCCGCACCGGGCGAAAAATTCTCCCCCCGGGTTTAACAAGTTCTTCACACTCGCCGGGCCCGGGCGTGGTATAATAAAGGTAACAAAAGAATGACGAAGCGCTCCGCGCTTCAGAAAAGAGGTCTTGCGCGTGAACATCCTGTTTTTCCTCACACCCAAACAGGACGTGGCTTTTTTGTACGACGATTTTACACTGCGGCAGGCTCTGGAAAAAATGGAGTATCACCGCTATTCCTCCATCCCCATGCTCAACCGCAAGGGGGAGTATGTGGGCACCATGACCGAGGGCGACCTGCTGTGGGCCATCAAGAATCAGGGCATCCGCATCGAGAACGCGGAGGAGATCCCCATCAAGGCCATCCCCCGCAAGCGGGACTATCTGCCCGTGACGGTGAACACCCAGATGGACGAACTGGTGGCCGCCGCCATGAACCAGAACTTTGTGCCCGTGCTGGACGACAAGCGCAGCTTCATCGGCATCGTCAAGCGGGGCGCCATCATCCAGTATTGCTATGACCGGTACCGGGGCGGCGGCAAGGGCCGTCCGGTGCCCCACAAGATACAGACAGAAAGCAGAGTGTGATGAGAGATGTCCTTTGAAAAGATCGAGCTTTGTGACCTGCACGCTGAGCCCTTTGCCATGATCGGCCGCCAGTGGATGCTGGTGAGCGCCGAAAAAGAGGGCCGGGTGAACACCATGACCGCCAGCTGGGGCGGCATGGGGGTGATGTGGGGGAAGGACGTGGCCTTCGTGTTCCTGCGGCCCCAGCGCTTCACCAAGGAATTCGTGGACGCCGCCGGCCGCTTCACCCTCAGCTTCTACGGCGAGGAGCACCGGGCGGACCTGGCCTATCTGGGCCGGGTGAGCGGCCGGGACGAGGACAAGATCGCGAAGGTGGGCTTTGAGGTGTGCGACTTCGACGGCGCGCCCGCCTTCACCCAGGCCGAGACGGTGCTGGTGTGCCGCACCCTCTACACGCAGCAGCTGGACCCGGCGGGCTTTGCCCCCGGCTGCGACGCCGACGAGCGCTGGTACCCCGAAAAGGACTATCACACCATGTATGTGGCGGAGATCGAAGCGGTCTATCAAAAGACCGAGTGAGCCGCCTAAACCAAAACAGTAGGGCCGCCCCCGGAAAACCCGGGGGCGGCCCTCTTTCCGTTCGGCGGAAAATTTTTCCGCCGGCGTTCAAAATCCCGATTATCGTACCTATATTCGCCTATACTGATAGCATCGGGCGGGGGAAAAGCCCCCCGCGAAACGCAGGAACGCAGAAAGGCGGGCATGAAAAATGGAGTACGAGATTCGCTATGTGGGCAGCCACGTGGAAGTTTACACCCTCAGCGGCAGCTTTTTGTTCAGCGCCGACACCGCCCGCGAGGCGATGGAGGAGATGGCGGGCTGACGGCCTCCGGCCCGCTCATTCGTAGCGCAGCGCCTCGATGGGGTCCAGTTTGGCGGCCTTGTTGGCGGGGTAATAGCCGAAGAACACGCCGATGCCCATGGAGAAGCCCACCGCCACCAGCACCGTGCCCAGGTCCGCCCGGGCGGGCGCGCCGATGAGGGAAGCCCCCAGGCTGCCCAGGCCAAAGCCCACCAGGATGCCCAGCGCGCCGCCCACCAGACAGATGACCACCGACTCCACGATGAACTGGGTGCGGATGGCCCCGTTGGAAGCGCCCAGGGCCTTGCGGATGCCGATCTCCCGGGTGCGCTCGGTGATGCTCACAAGCATGATGTTCATCACGCCGATGCCGCCCACCAGCAGGCTGATGCCCGCGATCACCCCGATGGCCAGGGAGATGGTGCCCAGCACGCTGGTGATGGAGCTCATCTCGTTCTGCAGGTTGTACACGGTGACCTGGAACTGCTCGTTGTTTTTGTAAAAGCGCTCCTCAAAAAACTGCTCGCTGCGCGTCTGAAAAGCGTCCGCGTCCACGCCGGCGGCGGGCGCCACCTCGCACCCGAAATAGCCGCCGGAGGCGATGCCCTCCATCTCGTGCACCGTGGCGAGGGGCAGATACAGGTCGGTGGTGGTGTTTTTGTTCACTGTGCCGCCGCCCAGCAGCGGGCCCATGGTCTGGTAGACGTAAACGCCCGCGATGGAGAACTCGTTCACCCCGCCGTCGGGGCCCGTCACCTCGATGGTCTGGCCCAGAGCGGCCTGCGCGTCGCCGCCGAACAGGTTCTCCACCAGCAGGTCGCTCACCAGCGCCACCTGCCGCGCGCCCTCCTGGTCCGCTTCGTTCAGGGCCCGGCCCGCCGCCAGCTCGCACTTGCCCGCGTCGAAGTAGCCCTGGTTCACGCCGGTGATGTTCACCTTCGCGGTGTTTGCCCCCTGCTGGATCCGGCCCGCGCCCCAGCTCTCGGTGAGCACCACGGCTTTGATCTGCCGGGCAAAGCGCTCCCGATACGCCTGCAGCATCTCATCGCTGAGCAGGTCGCTTTCCATGTAACCGTAGTTGCCGATGTAGTCGCCGTTTTCGTCCGGGCGGGGGTCCACGCTCAGCTGCAGGTTGTTCCCGCCCATGGCCACAAGGCTCTCGCTCACCGAGCTGGTGAGGGAGTTGCCCACGGTGACGATGGCGATGACCGAGCCGATGCCGATGATGATGCCCAGCATGGTGAGCAGCGTCCGCATCTTGTTGCTGCGCAGCCCGCCCAGGGCCAGCTTGATGTTTTCCCAGATCACAGCGCCCCGCCCCCTTTCGCTTCGCCGGTGATGCGCCCGTCCCGGATGGTGATGATGCGCCCGCACTCGGCGGCCAGCTCCCGGGAGTGGGTGATGAGCAGGATGGTCTTGCCCTGCTCTTTGTGCAGCTTGTGGAACAGGTCCATCACCACCCGGCCGGTGGCGGAATCCAGCGCGCCGGTGGGCTCGTCCGCCAGCAGCACCGCCGGGTCGTTGGCCATTGCCCGGGCAATGGCCACCCGCTGCTTCTGCCCGCCGGAAAGCTCGTTGGGCTGGTGGTCCATCCGCTTTTCCATGCCCACCAGTTCCAGCAGTTCCTTGGCCCGGGCGGTGCGCTTTGCCGCGCCCACCCCGTTGTACAGCATGGGCAGCTCCACGTTTTTCAGCGCGCTGGTGCGGCCGATGAGGTTGAAGGTCTGGAACACGAACCCGATCTTGCGGCAGCGCAGGGCGGAGAGCTCGCCGTCCTTCGCGGCGGTCATGTCGATGCCGTCCAGCAGGTAGCTGCCCTGGGTGGGTTTGTCCAGCGCGCCCACGATGTTCATCAGGGTGGACTTGCCGCTGCCGGACTCGCCCACGATCGCCACGAACTCGCCCTCGTTCACGTCCAGGTCGATGCCGTGCAGGATCTCCAGCTCGTTGGGCTGGCCGATGTAGAATCTCTTCACGATGCCCCTCAGCCGGATGATGGGCTGCTTTTCACCGCTCATTGCATCGCCTCCGGGTCGGCCAGGCTGCGCAGCTCCATGCCCTCGGTCAGGCCCTCGCCGCTCACCTCCACCGACAGGTCGGTCTCCATGCCGGTGGTCACCGGCACGGGGACAAAGGTCACATTGCCCTCCCCGTCGGTGGTTTTCTGGTAGACCACCGGCGCGCCGTTTTCATCCACGCCCACCGCATCCAGCGGCACGCTGAACACGCCCTTCTTCTCTTCCAGCAGCACCTTGGCCTTGGCGGTCATGCCCAGCCGCAGCGCCCCGGTGGCGTCGTCCACCGAGACCTTCACCTCATAGCAGGCCTCGCCGTTTTCGTTCACGGTGGCCTTGGGGGCGATCCAGGCGACGGCGCCGTGGAACACATCCTTCGCGCCGGAGGTGAGGGTCACGCTCTGGCCCACCGCCAGCTGGTTGATGTCGTATTCCCGCACGGTGAGCAGCGCCTCCAGCGCGCTCTGGTCCTCGATGGTGGCGATGGCCCCCGCCGCGCCGCCCGCCACGGCCTTCACCTGGGTGACGGTGCCGGAGCAGGGGGCGGTGACGGTGCACTGTTTTTTGGCGTTTTGCAGGGTTTTGAGCTGCTGCGCCGCCGCGCTGGGGGCGTCCGCCGCCGTCACCGCGTTCACCAGCACATCCTGGGCGTCCTCGATGGCCAGACTGTCCTGCCGGAGCTTTGCGTCCCGCTCGGCCTGGTCCCAGTCGGCGGTGGCCTCTTCGTCGATGGCCTTCTGGTTGCGCGCGTCCTCAAGGCGGCGCTGGGCCTGGGAAACGCTCAGCTCGTTCTGGCGCTGTTCCGCGGCCACCGCCTCCTGCTGGACCTTGATCTGGGCGTCCAGGTCGGTGGTGTCCAGCGTGGCGAGCACATCGCCCTCGGCCACCACGTCACCCTCGCTCACCAGCACCTCGGCCACCGGGTAGGTCTGGGCTGCGGCCACCTCGGTCACCCGGGCGGACTGGATGCTCCCGCTCACGCTCAAAGTCCGGCTCAGGTCCCCCTTTTCCAGCGTGAAGGTCTGCACCTGCTGGGCCGCCGCCTTTTGCGCGGCCTGGGCCGCGCGGCTCATCCGCACCCAGCCGAACGCGCCCGCCGCCGCCAGCACCGCCAGCGCGACCAGCGCCTTTTTATGCCGGCCTAAAAATGATATGATCCTGCTCATCCCTCATCGACTCCTCTTCATTTCTCAAAACGCCGGGCAGAAAAACAGCCGCCCGTTTCTTCTTGTTCGTCGCCAGCGGGCAAACCGTTCACTGTTTTCGCCGGGCGTTTTCTGTTTCTGAACAAAAAGACGAGCCGCGGCCGGCGCTTTCTTCAAGGGAAGACGGATTTTTTTGCAAAAAAGCAGGGCCCGGTCTTTCCGGGCCCTGCGGGCTGTTTGGTTTTGTGCGGGGCGGCGGTCCTTCGCTGCCGTGCTTACCCCCGTGTGCCCTCGATGGAGCTGTCATGGCTCCAGCCCTGCAGGTCGGTGGGGGTCAGGTTCTGGGTGAAGGCCTCGCTGTTCTTAAAGGCCTCCCAGTCAGTGGCCGCCGCCCGGCTGCGGATGGCGGTGCCGTCCAGATAGCTGTCGTCCCAGGGGTTGGCCGGGTCGGGGTCGGTGGGGTCCCAGCCGCGAAGCGTCTCGTCCGCCGGGTCGATGTACAGCGTCTCCGGCTTGCCCATGGGGCCGGGGTTCTCCGCGTCGTCATAGATGACCACCGGCGTGCCGATGGGGCAGTTTTCGTAGATCCAGCGCACGTCCACCACCGCCAGCCGGATGCACCCCAGCGAGGCGGGGGTGCCCAGCTGGTTGAACTGGTCGTACTCCAGATCGTCCTTGTGCTGGGTGTAGTAGGGCACGCTGTGGAAGAGATAGGGCCCGTCGATGCGGGTGGCGTACTGGCCGTAGCAGGGGCCGGAGAGCAGCCGCCAGTCGTAGTTCACCGGGGTGGAAAAGCTGCCGGTGGGCGTGTCCTCGCCGCCGCTGCACACCATGGCCATGTAGGGCGCCGAGTAGCTGCCCGCGCCGTCGTCGGCATACACCGTCACGCAGCTGGCCGCCCGGTTCACGCAGATGAGGTAGGGAAAGCCCTCCTGCACCGCGAAGGAGAAGTTTTCAAAGCCCGGCTGGGAGGGCAGCCATTCCCGAAAAGCCGCGGCGGCCTCGGCCCAGGCGGCCTCCGGGTCCGGCGTGGCGGTGGGTTCGGGCACGGCGGTGGGCGCGGGCGTTGCGGCGGGCAGGGAGGGCGCCGCCGGCTGGCCGGCGCACCCCGCCAGCATCAAAAGGCAGGCAAACAGCAAAAGCAGTCGTTTCATCGCAAAAAAGCTCCTCTCCGCGCCCGGGGGCCCCGGGCGCTGTTCACAGTGTAGCGCAAAGCGCCGCCCGGCGCAAGGGGCGGCGGGCAAGCTTGACGCACAGTAAAAAGTATGCTATTATTAGACGATTTAACACGCAGGGAAAGGGGCCGGCACGCAATGACCCACCGATTTGCACAGCATTGGGTTTTTGATTTGCGGGCCCGTGTTTTTTCTGCGTTTTTTCTTTGACTTTTCCTTTTCGGGGGAAAAGTTTTTTTTTACCCAAAAACCCGGCCCCTGCGGCCGCGGGATATGGAAAGGAGCGAACCGCGCATGCTGCTGAAAAACGCCCGCCTTGCCTCGGGCCAGCCGGTGGACCTGCTGCTGAAGGACGGCCTCATCGCCGCCATGGGCCTGGACCTCGCCGCCGACGGCGAAGAGGTGCTGGACTGCGCCGGCCGCACGGTGCTGCCCGCCTTCGTGGACCTGCACTGCCACTGGCGCACCCCCGGCTTTGAGTACAAGGAGGACATCGCCACCGGCTCCGCCGCCGCCGCGGCGGGGGGCTACACCTTCGTGAACCTGATGCCCAACACAAAGCCCGTCTGCTCCTCGGCGGACATCGCCCACAGCGTGATGGCCGAGGCCGAGCGCATCGGCCTGTGCGCCGCGAACCAGACGGTGAGCATCACCCAGAACTTCGACGGCCACACCCTGGACCACCTCAAGACCCTGCCGGAGGACCTGAAGTTCATCACCGAGGACGGCAAGGGCGTGCAGTCCGGCAACGTGATGGCCAAAGCCTTCGCCATCGCCGCCCAGCGGGGCCTCACCATTATGAGCCACGCCGAGGACATGGACATCTCCCCCTGGGACTACCGGCTGGCGGAGAACATCGAGACGGTGCGCAACCTGCACCTGAGCGAATACTACGGCACGCGGCTGCACATGTGCCACGTGAGCACCAAAGAGGCGGTGGAGGCCATCGGCGCGGCCAAGTGGAAGGGCGTGCCGGTCACCTGCGAGGTCACCCCCCACCACCTGTGGTTCGCGGACACCGACTACCGGGTGAACCCGCCCATCCGCAAGGCCGAGGACGTGGACGCCCTCATCGAGGCCATCCGCCTCGGCGTGGTGGACGCCATCGCCACCGACCACGCCCCCCACACCGACGAGGAAAAGGCCGCCGGGGCCGCGGGCATGGTGGGCCTGGAGACCGCCTTCGGCGTGTGCTACACCAAACTGTGCAGGGAAAAGGGCCTGCCCCTGGCCCGGCTGGCGGAGCTGATGAGCACCGCCCCCGCCGAGATCCTGGGCCTTGCCGGCCACGGCCGGGTGCTGCCCGGCTATGCGGCGGACCTGGCCCTGGTGGAGCTGGACACCCCCTACACCGTGGACAAAAACGCCCTCCACTCCAAGAGCCACAACTGCCCCTACGACGGCGCGCAGCTCTTCGGCCGGGTGGACCTGACCATCAAAGGCGGCAAAGTCACCTGGAAACGGTGAATACAAAGCGTTATATTCAATTCACATAATACAATTATTAAAAGGAGCGGAACATTATGATGACCAACATGGACAAGCTGTACGAGGCAGTGGCCGCCCGCGGCCCGGTGTGCGTGGGCCTGGACACCGACTTTTCCTACCTGCCGGAGGGCTTTGCCAAGGCGGAGCTGACCGCCGGCGAGAACATCGTGCGGTTCAACAAGGCCGTTGTGGACGCCACCAAGGACGTGGCGGGCTGCTTCAAGGTGCAGATCGCCTACTATGAGAGCTTAGGGCTGGACGGCATCCGCGCCTACAAGGAGACCCTGGACTACGTGAAGGCCGCCGGCATGCCGGTCATCGCGGACATCAAGCGGGGCGACATCGCCAAGACCGCCGAGATGTACGCCAAGGCCCACTTCGAGGGCGACTTTGAGGCCGACTTCATCACCCTGGCCCCCTACATGGGTCTGGATTCCATCCGCCCCTACCTGCCCTACGTCACCGGCGCGGGCAAGGGCCTGTTCGTGCTGGTGCGCACCTCCAACCCCGGCGCGAAGGACTTTGAGTACGAGAAGCTGGCCGACGGCCGCCACGTCTACGACATGGTGGGCGACAAGCTCCACGAGCTGGGCGGCGAGTGCATGGGCGAGAAGGGCTACTCCAGCCTGGGCCTCGTCATCGGCGGCACCCACATCGAGGAGGCCGCGGAGATCCGCGCCCGCTATGAGGACAGCTTCTTCCTCATCCCCGGCTACGGCGCCCAGGGCGGCACCGCCGACGACATCGCCCGCTATCTGGACAAGCACAGCAACGGCGGCGTGGTGAACTCCAGCCGCGCGGTGCTGCTGGCCTACAAGAAGCAGCCCGGCGTGGCCTTCGACGAGGCGGCCCGCAACGAGTGCATCAAGATGAAGGAGGCCATTGCCCATGCCTGCAACAGCCTGTGAGGTGAAGGTGCTGGCGCATACCACCGTTGCGCCGAACATCCGCCTTCTGGCGGTGGCGTGGCCCCGGGCGGACAAAGCCCCCCACGCCGGGCAGTTCTTCATGCTGCGCTGCTGGCCGGACACGGCGGCTCCCCTTTTGAGCCGCCCCATCAGCGTCCACAGCTGGGACGCGGCCACCGGCACGCTGGAATTCCTCTACGAGGTGCGGGGCCAGGGCACCCGCCTGCTGGCGGCTCTGCTGCCCGGCGACACCCTGCTGCTCACCGGCCCCTCCGGCAACGGCTTTGACGCGGCCGCCGCCGCGTCCGCCGGAAAGGTGGCGGTGGTGGGCGGCGGCATCGGCACCGCGCCCCTCTACCAGCTGGTGAAGGAGCTGGCCGCCGCGGGCAAAAAGCCGGACCTTTACACCGGCTTCCGGGACGAGCCCTACGGCCTGGAGCGCTTTACGCCCCTCTGCGGCCGGGTGCATGTTGCCACCGACAGCGGCAAGGTGGGCTACCACGGCCTGGTCACCGGCATCCTCCACCCGGAGGAGTACGACCTGGTGCTCTGCTGCGGCCCCGAACCCATGATGAAGGCGGTGGCCGCCAAGTGCGAGGCGGCGGGCGTGAAGTGCCTTGTCAGCCTTGAAAAGAAGATGGCCTGCGGCGTGGGCGCCTGCCTCGGCTGCACCTGCCACACCACGGAAGGGGCCAGGAGCGTGTGCAAGCACGGCCCTGTGTTCGATTCGAAGGAGGTGTTCGGCCAGTGAGCGACCTGCATGTGGATTTTCTGGGCAAGCGGCTGGCCGGGCCGGTCATCCCGGCCTCCGGCACCTTCGGCTTCGGCGAGGAATACGCCGACATGTACGATCTGAGCGTTCTGGGCGGCATCTGCTCCAAAGGCCTCACCCTGAACGGCAAGTACGGCAACGAGGGCGAGCGCCTCTATGAGACCCCGGCGGGCCTCATCAACTCCATCGGCCTGCAGAACCCCGGCGTGCGCCACTTCATCGCGGAAGAGCTGCCCCGGATGCTGACCCTGGGCACCGCGGTGTTCGCGAACCTGGGCGGCAGCTGCATCGAGGACTACGAGGAAGGCGCGCAGCTGCTCAGCGAGACCGCCGTGGACTTCATCGAGCTGAACATCAGCTGCCCCAACGTCAAGCAGGGCGGCATCGCCTACGGCATCCGGCCGGACAGCGCCAAAGAGGTGGTCAGCCGGGTGAAGGCGGTGTGCAAAAAGCCCTTGGTGGTGAAACTCAGCCCCCAGGCGGAGGACATCGCCCGCATGGCCGAAGCCTGCGTGGAGGCCGGCGCGGACGCGCTGAGCCTTGTGAACACCTTCCAGGCCTGCGCCATCGACATCGAGCGCCGCAAGCCGGTGTTCAACAATCTCTTCGCCGGCCTCAGCGGCCCCGCCGTCAAACCCATCGCCCTGCGCATGGTGTGGCAGGCGGTGGGCGCGGTGGATGTGCCGGTCATCGGTCTGGGCGGCATCACCACCGGCGCGGACGCGCTGGAATTCATCATGGCCGGCGCCGCCGCCGTGCAGGTGGGCACCGCCAACTTCATGGACCCCCGGGCCGGCGGGCGCATCACCGCCGAGATCGGCCAGTGGATGGACCGCCACGGGGTGAAAAACCTGGACGAGATCCGCGGCTGTGCCCGCGGCTGAAACCTGAAAACAAAACAAAGGAGAACGACAACCATGAGCAACGCAGTGGAAATTCTGAAAGAGTGCGAGGCCTTTCTGGAAGGCCATTTCCTGCTGAGCAGCGGCCGCCATTCCAGCGCCTACTGCCAGATGGCCTACCTGCAGCAGTACCCCGACAAGTGCGCCGCGGTGATGGCTCCCGTGGCGGAAAAGCTGAAGGAGCTGAACGTGGACGTGGTGGTGGGCCCCGCCATGGGCGGCATCGTCTACGCCTACGAGCTGGGCCGCCAGCTGGGCAAGCGGGCCATCTTCACCGAGCGGGTGGACAACGTGATGACCCTGAAGCGCTTTTCCATCAAACCCGGCGAGCGCTGCATCATCGCCGAGGACGTGGTGACCACCGGCGTCTCCAGCCTGGAGACCAAGCGGGTCATCGAAGAGGCCGGCGGCGTGTGCCTGGGCATCGCCTGCGTGGTGGACCGCACCAAGGCGGACGCGCCCAGCCCCATCCCCATCGTGGCCAGCGCCGCCAAGCTGGACCTGCCCAACTATCTGCCTGAGGAGTGCCCCATCTGCGCCGAGGGCAAGCTGCCCCTGGTGCATCTGGGCAGCCGCAAGATGAAAGAGCAGGCCAAGCAGACCCTGTGAGGGACGAAGCGAAGCGGCGGGGCCCCCTTGGCAGGTTCTGGGGGCACCTGACCACCATCACCTATCACAAGTGGCTGGTGTTCTGTTACTGCCGGCGGCTGGGCCTTGTGCGCCAGGGCCTCTGCCATGACCTCTCCAAATACAGCCCGGCGGAGTTCTGGGTGGGCGTGAAGTACTTCCAGGGCGACCGCAGCCCCAACGACGCCCAGCGCAAAGCCGAGGGCTGCAGCACCGCCTGGCTGCACCACAAGGGCCGCAACCGCCACCATCTGGAATACTGGATCGACTACGACCCGGCGGGCACCGGCAGACTCATCGGCAACGAGATGCCGGTGAAGTGCGTGGCGGAGATGCTCTGCGACCGGCTGGCCGCCAGCCGGGTGTATCTGAAGGAGGACTACACCGCCGCCTCCGCCTGGGAGTATTACCAGCGCGGGCGGGACCACTATATCCTCCATCCGAACACCCGCGCCCTGCTGGAAAAGATGCTGCTTTTGGTGCGGGACGAAGGCGAGGACAAAGCCCTTGCCATCATCCGCCGGGAGATACTGCACCGCTGATTTTTGAGGGCGGAAACGCTGCCCGCCACAGGGCATACGGTTCAAAACAAAAAGGCCCGGGACCCCGTTGAGCGGTCAACGCTCGTTGGGGTCCCGGGTCTTGTTTTGTCGGTTTGACAGCCGCCGCGCTCAGACGGTGGCCGGTTCCGCAGCTTCGGCCTGCGCGGCCGGGGCCTCGGCGGGGCTTGTCCCCTCGGCGGGGGCAGGCTCGGCGGGCGCTTCAGCAGCCGCTTTCGGCGCGGCCTTCTTCGCGGCGGGCTTGCGGGCCGCGGGCTTTTTGGCAGCCGGCTTTTTCGCCGGGGCGGCTTCGCCGCCTTCGCCGGCCTCACTGCCCTCCTCCGCCTTCTTGGGGGCGGCCTTCTTCGCGGCGGGCTTTCTGGCCGCCGGCTTTTTGGCAGCCGGTTTCCTGGCCGGGGCGGCCTCGCCCTCTGCGGGGGCCGCCTCGCTCACCGCGGGGGCGGCGGCATTTTCCGCCGGTGCGGCGGAGGCTTCGGGGGCGGTGACAGGAGCCTCGGGAGCGGCTTCAGGCGCGGCCGGGGCCTCGGGCTCGCTCACCGGCGCGGCTTTCTTGGCGGCGCGGCGGGCGGCGGGCTTTTTGGCCTCGGGGCGGCGGCCCTCCTCCAGGGTGCAGTAGCTCTCCAGCAGCTGCTTGTAGAAGTCCACTGCCGGGGGCAGAGCCAGCACCGACAGGTTCTCCGCCGCGGCGTGGATGCTGGCGTGCTGCTGGTGGTTGATCTCCAGCGGGGCAAAGCGCAGGGCGTTGTCGGTGACTTCCTTATAGAAGCGGGCGTCGGTGCCGCCGGTCATGATGTAGGGGCAGACGTCGTAGCCGGGGTAGACCTTGGCCATCGTCTTTTCCAGCAGCTTGAAGGGGGCGGCGTGATAGTCCGCCACGGGGGGCACCGCGTCCTGATAGATGACCTCCGCCTCCACGCCGTACTTCTTCGCCAGCTTCGCCAGAATGGCGATGCTCTCGTCGGTGGGCTGGTGGGGGATGCAGCGCATGTTGGCGGTGACATAGGCCTCCTGGGGCAGCACGTTCAGCCCGTCGGAGCCCTTGGCGGTGGTGAAGGCGCAGGTGGTGCGCATCATCGCGCCCGCCATGTGGTTCACCCGGGGCAGCACAAAGCACAAAAGCGGCTCAAACAGCCACAGGTTGCCCAGCACCAGCCGCATGCCGAACTTCATGTTGGGGGCCATGCGGCGGAACATCTCCCGCAGGGTGGGCGAAAAACGGGCCCGGAAGGGATAGTGCTTTTCCACCCGGCACATCAGTTTGGCAAGCCGCACCAGGGCGGTGTTGCGGCCCGGGGCGCTGGCGTGGCCGCCGTCGTCCTTGGCAACCAGCTTCACGTCGGCGTAGCCCTTTTCCACCACGCCCACCATGCCGTAGCGCCCGCGCACCCCGGCCATGGGGCCTTCCATGATCATGCCGCCCTCGTCCAGCAGAAGGCCGAGGTGCACGCCGTGCTCTTTCAGCCATGCGGCGGTGGCGGGGGCGCCGTCGCCGCTCCACTCCTCGGTGCAGCTGGAGGCGATGTACACGTCGCACTCCGGCTTCCAGCCGCTGGCCAGCAGCTCTTCCACCGACTGCATGATGCAGAACAGGCTGCCCTTGGTGTCCACCGTGCCGCGGCCCCACACCGCGCCGTCGGCAATGTCGCCGGAGAAGGGCTCGTGGGGCCATTCGCCCTCGGCGGCCACCACGTCCTGGTGGCTCATCAGCAGGATGGGCGGCTTCTGGCCGGGGGCGGTGCCGGTGATCTTGTAAAGCAGGCTTCCGTCCAGTTCAATGATCTCGGCGGTGCGGTGCAGCTTGGGGAAGGTGCGCCGCAGCACCTTGTGGAAGGCGGCGAACTTGCGCCGGTCCGTCTGCCCCCGGAAGGACACCGTCTCGCAGCGCACAAGGTCCGCAAGGCCCTCGGCGTATTTCTGCGCCCGGGCCATGTCCGCCTCGGGGAACTGCGCCTTCACCGCGCCGGTGGGTTTCATCCGCGCCGCGCGCACCGCTGCCGCGGCGATGAGCGCCAGCACCAGCAGCACCAGGGCGCAAAGGCCCCACAGCAACCACACAAAACTCATAATGAAATGCCTCCTCAGAAGGGCGCGCAAAAGCGGGCCGCGCCCCGTGATGTCCATACATATTCAGTATAACATAACAAAGAGCGCCGGGCCACCCCCTTTGCCCGCCGTCACAAAATTTTCTCGCAGGGCCCGCGCCCCTATTGACAAACGCGGGCGGCTGAAGTATCGTGATAGTGCAGTGGAGACCTTTCGTGCGCCGGATGCGCCAAAGGCCGCCGCTTTTCTTGATTTTGGAGGGTGTGGGAATGAACAACAACATCACCGGAGGGGTCATCTGGAAGCAGCTTCTGCTGTTCTTCTTCCCCATCTGGTTCGGAACATTTTTCCAGCAGCTCTACAACACCGCCGACGCGGTGATCGTGGGCAACTTTGTGGGCAAGGGAGCCCTGGCGGCGGTGGGCACCACGGCGGTGGTGCAGAACCTGCTGGTGGGCTTCTTTGTGGGCGTGGCCAGCGGCGCTTCGGTGGTCATCAGCCAGTACTACGGCGCGCGCCAGGGCGCGCAGGTGCAGCGGGCGGTGCACACCGCCATGGCCATGGCTCTGCTGGGCGGCGTGGGCATCATGCTCATCGGCCTTGCCGCCAGCCGCTGGGCCCTTTCCATCATGAACACCCCGGCGGACGTGATGGAGGACGCGGTGCTCTATCTGCGCATCTGCTTTCTGGGCATGGTGCCCAGCCTCATTTATAATATGGGCACCGGCATCCTGCGGGCGGTGGGCGACTCCAAGCGCCCGCTCTACTTCCTCATCTGCGCCAGCCTGACCAACATCGTGCTGGACATGGTGCTGGTGGCCATTCTGGGCATGGGCGTGGCCGGCGCGGCGCTGGCCACCGTGGCCAGCCAGTGCGTGTCGGCGGGCATGACGGTGATGAGCCTCACCCACACCACCGCCTGCTACCGCTTTGTGCCCGCCTATCTGCAGCTGGACAAGGAAATGGTGGAAAAGATCGTGCGCATCGGCCTGCCCGCGGGGCTGCAGTCGGTGATGTATTCTCTTTCCAACAGCGTGGTGCAGACCTCCATCAACAGCTTCGGCACCGACGTGGTGGCCGCCTACACCGCCTACGGCAAGATCGACAGCATCTTCTGGATGACCATGAACTCCTTCGGTTTGTCCATCACCACCTTCGTGGGCCAGAACTTCGGCGCGGGCCAGTACGACCGGGTGAAGAAGGGGGTGCGCCAGTGCGCCCTGATGGCCTTTGTGGCCACCGGCCTTCTGATGGCCGTCACCCTGGCCTTCGGCAGCGCTTTGTTCCGCCTCTTCGTGCAGGACGCGCTGGTCATCCGGCAGGGCGTGGAGATCCTGCACTACGTGGTGCCCTTCTGGCCCACCTACGTGCTCATCGAGATCCTCAGCGGCTCGGTGCGCGGCGCGGGCGACTCGCTCATCCCCATGATCATGACCAGCATCGGCGTGTGCGTCACCCGCATCCTCTGGGTGCTCACCGTGGTGGCCACCGTCTGGCACACCCTCATCGGCGCGCTGGCCTGCTACCCCATCAGCTGGTCCCTCACCAGCCTGTTCTTCCTGGCCTACTACCTCCAGGGCGGCTGGCTGCGCCGGCGCATCCGCGTCCGGGAGGCGGCCCAGACCGAACAGCCCGCCTGAAAAACGAAAAAGCGCGGCGCGTCCCCGAAAAGCGGGCCCGCCGCGCAGGATAAAGAAAGGCCCCGGCGCTGGTGCGCCGGGGCCTTGCCGCGTGAAAAATTTATTTCTGTTCCAGGGTCTTGGAGAAGCTGTCCTTCAAGGTCACCGCACGGTTGAAAACGCCGGGGTTCTTGGAGTCGGCGGTGAAGTAGCCCATGCGCACGAACTGGAAGGTATCGCCGGGCTTTGCGTCCGCCAGAGCGGCCTCGAGTTTCGCGCCGGGCAGCGCCTTCACGCTCTCGGGGTTCAGGTAGTCCTTGTAGTCCGCGCCCTCGGGCAGATCGCCCATGTTCTCCTGGGTGAACAGCTTGTCGTAAAGGCGAACTTCCGCGTCCACCGCGTGGGCCGCGCTGACCCAGTGGATGGTGCCCTTGACCTTGCGGCCGTCGGCGGGCATGCCGTTGCCGGTCTCAAGGTCGGCGGTGCAGCGCAGTTCGGCCACCTCGCCGGCTTCGTCCAGGATGACCTCGTTGCACTTGACGATGTAGGCGCCCATCAGACGCACCTCGCCGTCCGGCTTGAGGCGCTGGAACTTGGGCGGGGGCACCTGGGCAAAGTCGCTGCGCTCGATGTACAATTCACCCGAGAAGGCCACCTTGCGGGTGGAGTCGTCGTTCGCCGCCTTGTTGGGGTTGTTGGGGATGTCGAAGTACTCCACCTTGCCGGCGGGGTAGTTGGTGATGGTCAGCTTGATGGGGTCGGTCACCGCCATGCGCCGGGGGGCGGAAAGCTCCAGCTCGGTGCGCAGGCAGTGCTCCAGCAGGCGGTAGTCCACCAGGCTGTACACCTTGGAAACGCCCGCCTTCTTCACAAACTCGAAGATGCTGGAGGGGGTGTAGCCCCGGCGGCGCAGGCCGCACAGGGTGGGCATGCGGGGGTCGTCCCAGCCGTCCACGATGTTCTTTTCCACCAGTTCCCGCAGATAGCGCTTGCTCATCACCGTGTTGGACACGTTCAGCCGCGCGAACTCACGCTGGATGGGGAAGGGGCCCAGATGCAGGTTGTCGATGACCCACTCGTACAGAGGCCGGTGGTTCTCGAACTCCAGGCTGCACATGCTGTGGGTGATGCCCTCGATGGCGTCCTGGATGGGGTGGGCGAAGTCGTAGAGCGGGTAGATGCACCACGCGTCGCCCTGGCGGTGGTGGTGGGCCCGCACGATGCGGTAGATGGCCGGGTCGCGCATGTTCATGTTGGGGCTGGCCATGTCGATCTTGGCCCGCAGGGTGCGGCTGCCGTCGGCGAACTCGCCGGCGCGCATGCGGCGGAAGAGGTCCAGGTTCTCCTCCACCGAGCGGTCGCGCCAGGGGCTGGGCCGGCCCGGCTCGGTCAAAGTGCCCCGGTACTCCTGCATCTCCTCGCGGGAGAGGTCGCACACGTAGGCCTTGCCCTCCTTGATGAGCTGCTCGGCGTACTGGTAGCACTGCTCGAAGTAATCGCTGCCGTAGTAGATGCCGCCGTTGGGGATGGCGCCCAGCCAGCGCAGGTCCTCCTCGATGCTCTTGACGTACTCGTCGTCTTCGCGCACGGGGTTGGTGTCGTCATAGCGCAGGTTGAACTTGCCGCCGTAGGCCTGGGCGATGCCCCAGTTGATCCAGATGGCCTTGGCGCTGCCGATGTGCAGGTAGCCGTTGGGCTCCGGCGGGAAACGGGTGTGGATCTCTTTCACCCGGCCTTCGGCCAGGTCCGCGTCGATGATCTCGGTGAGAAAATTGCTGGGCTTTTCCATGGGCTTGCCCCTCCTCGAAAACTGTCCGGACGCGGGCAAAACTGCCCGCATCCCATTATCTGTACTATTTTACAGGATTTTTTCTTCGATTGCAATATGAAAACGCCGCCCCGCCCCGCGGGGTTTGACAAAAAAGGGGGATGTATGGTACTTTATTACAGATACTGGGGCAGTGGGCGGTTTTGGCGCGTTTTTGCGCCCGCCCGGCCCACCGAAACAAAGAAAGCGGGTCGTGCATCCTATGCATCACAAACCGAGATTCCTCACCAAAGATTTTGCCGTTTACGCGCTGCTTTTGAACCTGGGTCTCTTCTTCTCGGCGGCGGGCATCCACCTGTTCAAGACCCCCAACCACTTCGCCATGGGCGGCACCAGCGGCGTGTCCATCATCCTGGCAAGCCTCTTCCCCACCCTGAACGTGGGCGGCGCGCTGTTCCTCATCAACGCCGCGCTGGTGGCGCTGGGCCTTGTGTTTCTGGGCGCGAAGACCATGGGCGTGACCATCTATTCCTCCTTCGCCCTGTCCGCCTTCGTGTCGCTTTTGGAAAAGGTATATCCCATGCCCCATCCCTTCACCGACGACACCCTGCTGGAGCTGTGCTTCGCGGTGGCCCTGCCCGCCATCGGCAGCGCCATCGTGTTCAACGTGGGCGCTTCCACCGGCGGCACCGACATCGTGGCCATGATCCTCTCCAAATACACCGGCCTGGAAGTGGGGCGGGCGCTGCTGGTGTCCGACCTGGCCATCGCCGTGTGGGCGGGCGGGCTCTACGGCATCGCCACCGGCCTGTACTGCATGCTGGGCACCTTTGCCAAGGCCTTCGCGGTGGACAGCATGATCGAGGGCTTCAACCAGCGCAAGGTCATCACCGTCATCACCTCCCGGCCCGACGATCTGAAGGCCTTCATCCTGGAAAAGCTCAACCGCAGCGCCACGGTCTACACCGCCCGCGGCGCCTACACCGGCAAAGAGGAACAGGTGTTCACCACCGTGCTCACCCGGCGGCAGGCGGTGGCCCTGCGCAACCATCTGCGCCGGGCGGACCCCACCGCCTTCCTCACCATCGTGAATTCCTCCGAGATCGTGGGCAAGGGGTTCCGTTCGCTGTGAGAAAGCTGGCAACATCCCCCAGCTTCAAACATTTTTCAAATTTGTCTGTTATAATCAAACTGTTTTGCTGTTTTCGCGTCCTCGCCACGGGGGCAGGGCGCGTCTTATCAAAGAAAGAGGAGATCAAATGCGCGTTGGTCTGGACATTGGTTCCACTACCATCAAATGTGTGGTTCTGAACGACGCGGACGAGGTGATTTTTGACACCTACGAGCGTCACGGAAGCCACATCACCGAAAAAGCAAAGGAGATTTTGGAGCGGGTGCACACCCAGCTGGGCGGGCGCACCGCCTGGCTTGCCATCTCCGGCTCGGCGGGCATGGGCCTTGCCGAGAGCTGCGGCGTGCCCTTTGTGCAGGAGGTGTTCGCCACCCGCGTGGCGGCAAAGCGCCTCGCGCCGGGCACCGACGTCATCATCGAGCTGGGAGGCGAGGACGCCAAGATCCTCTTCCTCACCGGCGGCACCGAGGTGCGCATGAACGGCAGCTGCGCCGGCGGCACCGGCGCTTTCATCGACCAGATGGCCACCCTTCTGAAGATGAGCCCGGAGGAGCTGAACGCCGCCGCGGCCACCGCAAAACGCACCTACACCATCGCCAGCCGCTGCGGCGTGTTCGCCAAGAGCGACATCCAGCCCCTCATCAACCAGGGCGCTGCGGCGGGGGACATCGCCGCCTCCATCTACGGCGCGGTGGTCAACCAGACCATCGCCGGCCTGGCCCAGGGGCGGGCCATCAAGGGCAACATTTTGTATCTGGGCGGGCCGCTCACCTTCAATAGCGTGCTGCGCCAGACCTTTGACAAAACGCTGGGGGTCACGGGCCTGTGCCCCGACCACAGCCTGCACTTCGTTGCGCTGGGCGCGGCCTTCTATGCCGACAAGCAGTTCAATCTGGCCCAGGTGGCCGATGCGGTGGAGCACAACGCCGCCTCCGGCAGCTGGGCCAGCGAGCCGCCCCTCTTCGCCTCCAAGGAGGAGTACGAGGCCTTCCACGCCCGGCACCTGAAAGCCAGCGTGCCCCATGTGCCCTTCGGGGCCGACTGCGGCCCGGTGCACATCGGCATCGACTCCGGCTCCACCACCGTGAAGCTGGCTGTCATCGACCAGAACGCCAACCTGCTCTTCACCAGCTACCAGCCGAACCTGGGCAACCCGGTGCCGCTGGTGAAGGAAGTGCTGCAAAAGCTCTACGCCGACCATCCGGGCCTGGAGGTGGCCAGCGTCACCACCACCGGCTACGGCGAGGCCCTCATCCAGCACGCCTTCAACGCCGACGCCGGCGTGGTGGAAACGGTGGCCCACTTCACCGCCGCCCGCCATTTCCTGCCCGAGGTGGACTTCATCATCGACATCGGCGGCCAGGACATGAAGTGCTTCAAAATTGAGGACGGCGCCATCAGCGACATCTTCCTCAACGAGGCCTGCTCCTCCGGCTGCGGCAGCTTTTTGCAGACCTTTGCCGAGGCGCTGGGCTACGACGTGAAGGAATTCGCGGCCCTGGGCCTCTTTGCCGACCGCCCGGTGGACCTGGGCAGCCGCTGCACCGTGTTCATGAACTCCAGCGTCAAGCAGGCCCAGAAGGACGGCGCGTCCATCCAGAACATCTCGGCGGGCCTGTCCATCAGCGTGGTCAAGAACGCTCTTTATAAGGTCATCCGCGCCTCCAGCCCCGAGGAGCTGGGCCGCCACATCGTGGTGCAGGGCGGCACCTTCTACAACGAGGCGGTGCTGCGCGCCTTTGAAAAGGAGATGGGCGTGGAGGTCATCCGGCCGGACATCGCCGGCCTGATGGGCGCCTTCGGCGCGGCGCTCCACGGCCGCGCCACCGCTAAGCCCGGCCAGAAGAGCACCGTGCTGGGCCCCGAGGAACTGGCGGCTTTCAGCCAGACCACCCGCACCGTGCAGTGCAACGGCTGCACCAACCACTGCCAGCTCACCATCAACACCTTCGCCGGCGGGCGGCGGCTCATCAGCGGCAACCGCTGCGAGCACCCGGTGAGCGGCGGGGCCGCCGGCGGCGACGACACCCTCAACCTCTACCGCTACAAGCAGAACCTGCTGGCGGGCTACAAGCCGGTGGAGGGCCCCCGGGGCCGCATCGGCATCCCCCTGTGCCTGAACATGTACGAGCTGCTGCCCTTCTGGCACGCCTTCTTCACCAGTCTGGGCTTTGCCGTCGTCACCAGCCCGGCCTCCGACCGGGCGCTCTACACCGCCGGCCAGGCCAGCATCCCCAGCGACACGGTGTGCTTCCCCGCAAAACTCGCCCACGGCCACATCAAGGCCCTGAGCGAGATGGGCGTGGACGCCATCTTCTACCCCTGCATGAGCTACAACATCGACGAGCACCTGGGCGACAACCACTATAACTGCCCGGTGGTGGCCTACTACCCCGAAGTGCTGGAGATCAACTGCCCCGAGCTGGCAAACATCCCCTTCATCAACGACTTCGTGGGCCTGCACCGCCCGGCGGACTTTAAAAACAAAATGTACTTTATCCTTAAAAAATACTTTAAGGATATTAGCAAGGAAGAGGTGGCAAAGGCCGCCGACCTGGGCTACGCCGAGTATCACGACCACATGCAGCGCCTGCGGGACAAGGGCGCCCAGATCATCGCCGACGCCCGTGCGGCGGGCAAGCGCATCATCGTGCTGGCGGGCCGGCCCTACCATGTGGACCCGGAGGTCAACCACGGCATCGACGGCCTCATCTGCCAGCACGGCGCGGCGGTCGTCACCGAGGACAGCGTGGCCTGGCACATGGAGAAATTCCCCACCACCGTGCTCAACCAGTGGACCTATCACTCCCGGCTTTACGCCGCGGCCAAATACTGCACCACCCAGCCGGACATGGACCTGGTGCAGCTGGTGAGCTTCGGCTGCGGTGTGGACGCCATCACCACCGACGAGACCCGCAGCATCCTGCAGGCGGGGGGCAAGCTGTACACCCAGCTGAAGATCGACGAGATCACCAACCTCGGCGCGGTGAACATCCGTCTGCGCAGCCTCTTCGCCGCGCTGGACGAAAAGGACAGAAAGGGGGAATGAGACGATGGAAAACGCCATGAACTACCCGCGCTTTACGCCGGAGATGAAAAAGACCCACACCATCCTCATCCCCAACATGGCCCCGGTGCAGTTCACCCTGCTGCAGGCGGCGCTGGAAAAGGAGGGCTACCGCACCGAGATCTTGGGCAACTGCGGCAGCCAGGTGGCCCAGCTGGGCCTGAAATACGTCCACAACGACACCTGCTATCCGGCGCTGCTGGTCATCGGCCAGTTTCTGGACGCCTTGAACAGCGGCAAGTACGACCTGGACCACACCGCCCTGCTCATCACCCAGACGGGCGGCGGCTGCCGGGCCTCCAACTACATCCACCTGCTGCGCAAGGCGCTGGCCCGCGCGGGCTACGGCCACATCCCGGTGGCCAGCCTGAACTTCTCGGGCCTTGAAAAGGACTCGGGCTTCAAAATGACCCTGCCCCTTCTGCGCATGGCGCTGGCGGCCATCGTCTACGGCGACCTGCTGATGGCCCTGCGCAACCAGACCTCCCCCTACGAAACGGAAAAGGGCGCGGCCGAGGCCCTCACCGACAAGTGGCTGGGCCGCCTGCGGGAGGACTTTTTGGCCGGCCGCAATATCTCGGCGGGGGCGATGAAGAAGATGTTCCCCGTCATCGCCGCCGACTACGCCGCCATCCCCGTAAAGCGTGTGCCCAAGGTGAAGGTGGGCGTCGTGGGCGAGATCTACGTCAAGTATTCCCCTCTCGGCAACAACCGGCTGGAGGAATTTTTGGCCGGCGAAGGGTGCGAGGTGAACCTGCCGGGCCTTTTGGGCTTTGTGCAGTACTGCATCAGCAACATGGGCGACACCGTGCGCTTCTACGGCGGCTCCAAGGCGGCCGTCTGGGGCTCGGAAGCGCTGCTGAAGTATATGGACGGCATCGAGCGGGCCTCGGGCGCGGCCATGAAGGCGGCGGGCTTCCACGCCCCCGCGCCCTTTTTGGAGCTGCGCACCATGGCCGACGGCATCATCAGCCGGGGCAACAAGATGGGCGAGGGCTGGCTGCTCACCGCCGAGATGGTGGAGCTGGTCACCAGCGGCTACGAGAACATCGTCTGCGCCCAGCCCTTCGGCTGCCTGCCCAACCACATCTGCGGCAAGGGCATGATCAGCCGCATCCGGGCCATCTATCCCACCGCCAACATCACCCCCATCGACTACGACCCCAGCGCCACGCCGGTGAACCAGGAGAACCGCATCAAACTGATGCTCAGCGTGGCCAAGGAGCGGCTGGACGAAGCCGCCGCCCCCGCCGCGCCCGCTCTGGAAGAGCCGGTGACCGCGGGCGAGAAGGCCGTGCCGGCCTATCTGTAAAAAATAACTTTGGAGCGGGGCGGGCGTTTTCGTCCGCCCCGTGCCGTGAGAGGAACGAGAGACAAATGGCCCAGCTGATCGTATTTGACATGGAGTGGAACATGGGCTACGCGCCCAAGACCTTCCGCTACCAGGGCGCGGAGCAGACTTTGCGGGGCGAGATCATCCAGATTGGCGCGGCGAAGGTGGAAGGCGGAAACATCACCGACACCTTCACCGTGACCATGCGGCCCCAGATCTTCCCCAAGCTCCACCACCATGTGGCCAAGGTCACCGGCCTGACACAGAAGGACCTGGCGGCGGGGGTGCCCGTGGCCGAGGGCCTGCGCCGCTTCATGGACTGGTGCGGCCCCGACGCGGCTCTGGGCGAGTGGGGCCAGGACGACGTGCCGGTGCTCAAGCAGAATCTGGTGCTGACGGGCCTGGACGAGACTTGGCCCCACACCTGGTACGATTTGCAGCGGGCCTTCCTCAGCCAGCGGCCCCGGGCTGAGGGGGAGAGCATGACGCTGGAGAGCGTGGTGGAGCGCCTGGGCATCGAGAAGAACGAGGCCTTCCACGACGCGCTGGCCGACGCGGTCTACACCGCAAAGGTGTGCTCCTTCATCGACCTGGACAAGGCCCTGGCCGAGTACCCCAGCGAGGAGGAGCAGCTGCGGGCCCTCACCTGCCCGGAAGGCAGCCGCCGCACCGATTTCACCCTCTGGCGGGGCTACGCCGACGGCGAAGTGTGGCTCACCGATGAGACCATGCGCCGGGCGGTGTGCCCGGAGTGCGGCGCGCCCCTGGCCCCCAACGAGGGGGACTGGTGGCTGCGCAAGGGCAACAACAGCCTTTATTCCATGGGCCGCTGCGCCGCCCACGGCCCGGTGCTCATCTGGCTGCGGCGCATGCGCTCCGACGGGCTGCACCACACCTTCGCCCGGGCCACCGAGCCGGCGGACGAGGCCCAGGCCGCCCGCTGGGAGAAGGACAAGAAAGCCGCCATTGCCCGCGCCAAGCGCCGGGCGGAAAAGGAGGCGGCGGAGGCCGCCGAGCGGGTGAAAAACGCCGGACGATAAACAAAAAGGCACGGAAATTTTCCGTGCTTTTTTTGTAATATCCCGGCCTGAAACAAGTCTTATGGTCACAAAAGGGGAAAGGCGGTGGCGGCGGTGGAGTTTGAGGACGTCTACAAAGCGTATTTCGGCCCGGTCTACCGCTATCTTCTGCGCCTTTCGGGGGACGAACAACTGGCGGAGGAACTGGCCGCCGAGACATTTTTCCGGGCGCTGCGGGCGGCGGAGGGGTTCCGGGGCGAGTGCGAGGTGCGGGTCTGGCTGTGCCAGATCGCCAAAAACGCCTACTACACCCATCAAAAGAAGAGCCGCCGGGCCCGCCCGGCGGACGAGGCCCTTCTGGGGCAGCTGGCTGACCCCGCCCCGCCCCCGGAGGAGGCGGCCGCCGCCCGGGACCAGGCGGCTCGCCTGCGGGCCATCGCGGACGGCCTGCCCGAGCCCTACCGGGAGGTCTTCCGTCTGCGGGCTTTCGGGGAACTGCCTTACAAGGACATCGCCAGCCTTTATGAAAAAACCGCCAACTGGGCCTGTGTCACCTATCACCGGGCCCGGGAGATGATACGCCGCCGCTGGGAGGAGGAAGAGGGATGAAAAACGAGTGCAGCATCGTGGGGGACCTGCTGGCCCTCTGGATGGACGGGCTGGTGAGCGGGGACACCGCCGCTTTTGTGGAAGAGCATCTGGACCGCTGCCCCGCCTGCCATGCCCGCATGGAGCAGCTGCGCGCCCCCGCCGCCCCCCAGGCGGCGGCGCAGGAGGCGCGGGCCTTCCGTGATTTTGCCGCCCGGTGGAACAAAAAGCGCCGCCGGATTCTGGCGGCCTTCGCCGCGCTGGCGCTGGCCGCCGCGCTGCTGGCGGCGTGCCTTTTCTCCTCCGCCGTCTTCGGCACGGCGAATTTTGTGTCGGCGGCGGCGGGCCTTGCCCGGGTCACCCTTCTGAACGAGCCCTGGGCGGAGATCGCGCGCGAGCCCAAGGTGGTGCTGGCCGCCCCGGAGACCGACCTCACCGACTATATGGCTGCCCGGGGCTTTGCCGAAAACGAACAGGAGCGGATGGGGGCCCTGCGGGTGTTTGAAAAAGACGGCGCGAAGGAATACGTCTTGTGCAGCGTCAACCGGTGGTTCGCCCGCTGGGTTTGGTAACAGTAAAAAAGCGGCCCGCCCGGCAAAAACCGGGCGGGCCGCTCTCTTTTCGTTTGGATTTACACGTAGAACAGCATGGTGCTGTAACTGGGCAGGGGCCAGTAGTCCTGGCCGCAGATGCCCTCCGCCGCGTCGGCGGCGGCCCGCAGGGCCTGCATGGCGGGCAGCACCTGATCGTGGTAGGCCTTGGCCTCCGCCAGCGCGTCGGTCATGGCCTCGGCGGCCTCCACCTGGGCTTCCAGCCGGTCGGCCGCATCGCTCATGGCGTCGGTGTAGTTGGTCAGCTGGCGCAGGGCCTTCTCCTCCGCCTTGCAGCTGATGCCGGGGCAGGCGGCCTGCTTGGCGGCGATGCCGTTCGCCAGATCGGTCATGTAGGCGCAGGCGGCGGGCACCAGCTGGCGGCGGGTCATCTCCATCATGGTGCCGGCCTCGATGTGGCGCACCTTGGCGTAGTTTTCCAGCTTGACCTCGTAGCGGCTGCGGGCCTCGGTCTCGCTGAGCACGCCCATCATGCGGAACAGCTCCAGGTTCTTGGGGGCGATCATGGCCTCCAGCGCGTCGGAGGCGGCGGGGGTGGAGCCAAGACCCCGGCGGGCGGCCTCCTCCTCCCACTCCTTGGAGTAGCCGTTGCCGTTGAAGATGACCCGCTTGTGGTCGCGGATGGTGCGCTTGACCAGCGCGATGACGGCGGTGTCAAAGTCTTCGGCCTGCTCCAGCTCGTCGGCGTAGCCCTTCAGCTCCTTGGCCACCGCCGTGTTCAGCACGGTGTTCGGGTCGGACATGTTGGCGGAGGAGCCGGGCATGCGGAACTCGAACTTGTTGCCGGTGAAGGCGAAGGGGCTGGTGCGGTTGCGGTCGGTGGTGTCTTTCGCGAACTTGGGCAGCACGTCCACGCCCAGGTCGATCTTGGCGGCCTCGGGGGCCACGTACTGGCTGTCGGAGGCGATGGCGTCCAGGATGGCGGCCAGATCGTCGCCCACGAACACCGACACGATGGCCGGGGGCGCCTCGTTGCCGCCCAGGCGGTGCTCGTTGCCCGCCGAGGCGATGCACATGCGAAGCAGGTCCTGATACTCGTCCACCGCGCGGATGACGGCGGCGAAGAAGATGAGGAACTGCAGGTTATCCATGGGGGTGTCGCCGGGGTCCAGCAGGTTCATGCCGGGCGCGCTCAGCGACCAGTTGTTGTGCTTGCCGGAGCCGTTGACCCCCTCGAAGGGCTTTTCGTGCAAAAGGCACACAAGGCCGTGCTTCGGGGCCAGCCGGCGCATGAATTCCATGGTCAGCAGGTTGTGGTCCACCGCCACGTTGCAGCGGTCGAAGAGGGGGGCCAGCTCGTGCTGGGCCGGGGCCACCTCGTTGTGCTTGGTCTTGGCGCCCACGCCCAGCTTCCACAGCTCCTCGTCCAGCTCGTGCATGAAGGCGCTCACCTCCGGGCGCAGCGCGCCGAAGTAGTGCTCCTCCAGCTCCTGGCCCTTGGCGGGCGCCGCGCCGAAGAGGGTGCGGCCGGTGAGGATGAGGTCCTCACGCTGCTCGTAGTGCTCCTTCTTGATGAGGAAATACTCCTGCTCCAGGCCCACGGTCACGTCCACATGGGCCACGTCCTTGCCGAACAGCTTCAAAATGCGGCAGGCCTGGTCGCTCACCGCCTTCATGCTGCGCAAAAGGGGCGTTTTTTCGTCCAGGGCTTCGCCCGTCCAGCTGCAAAAAGCGGTGGGGATGCACAGGGTGCCGTCCTTCACAAAGGCGTAGCTGGTGGGGTCCCAGGTGGTGTAGCCCCGGGCCTCGGCGGTGGCCCGCAGGCCGCCGGAGGGGAAGCTGGAAGCGTCCGACTCGCCCCGCACCAGCTCCTTGCCGGAAAACTCCATGATGGCGGTGCCGTCCTTCATGGGGCTGATGAAGCTGTCGTGCTTTTCGCTGGTGATGCCGGTGAGGGACTGGAACCAGTGGGTGTAGTGGGTGGCGCCCTTCTCGATGGCCCAGTCCCGCATGAAGCTGGCCACCACGTTGGCCAGCTCAATGTCCAGGGGCTGGCCCTTCTGCAGGGTGGCCTTCAGGCTCTTGTAGGTGGCGGCGGGCAGCCGCTCCTTCATCACATGCTCGTTGAACACCAGCGAGCCGTACACTTCCTTCGGATTCGGATGGGGCATGTTTGGTTCCTCCCTGCCGCGGCGCGGCAAAAAACTTATGTGAGAAATTATACGGCGCGGCGGCGGCCGATGTCAACGGTTTTTGCCGCCCTCACACCACCTGGAAGAGATAGAATTTCAGATAATTCGTCTCCTCCACGTTCCACAGGATGGGGTGGTCGGGGGCCTGCTGGCGGGCCTCGATCTGGCGCAGCTGCCGCCCTGCGTCCTGAGCCGCGTCCGCCAGCATCTTCTCGAACATGGCGGGGGTGGCGAAGTGGCTGCAGCTGGCGGTGGCCAGAATGCCGCCCCGGGGCAGCAGCTTCATGGCCCGGTAGTTTATTTCCTTATAGCCCCGCATGGCGTTGGCCGCCGTTTTGCGGGCCTTGGTGAAGGCGGGCGGGTCCAGGATGATGAAGTCGTAGTCGTGCTTGCCCTCAAGGCCGGGCAGCAGGTCGAACACGTCGGCGCAGACAAAGTCCATCCGGCCTTCCAGGCCGTTCAGCACGGCGTTGGCCCGGGCCATCTCCACCGCCGTCTCGCTCACGTCCACCGCCGTCACATGCTCGGCCCCGCCAAAGGCGGCGTTCAGCGCAAAGCTGCCGGTGTGGGTGAAGCAGTCCAGCACCCGGCGGCCCTTCGCCAGCTGGGCCACCCGGCGGCGGTTGAGTTTCTGGTCCAGGAAAAAGCCGGTCTTCTGGCCGTTCTCCACGTCCACATGGTAGCGCACGCCGTTCTCGGTGATGATGGTCTCGGCCTTCTCCGGATGGGCAAGGCCCGGCGCTTCCAGCCAGCCCTTGCCTTCCGAAAGGCCCTCTTTCTCCCGCAGGGCCACGTCGTTGCGCAGAAAAACGCCCTCGATGACCTGGCCGTCGGCTTGCAGCGTCTCCACCAGCAGCCGGGCCAGCAGCTCCTTGCGCTTTTCCATGCCGTAGGAAAGAATTTGCACCGACAGGATGGGCCCGAAGCGGTCCACCGTCACGCCGGGCAGGCTGTCCGCCTCGCCGAACACCACCCGGCAGCACTGCAGGTCCTCCGCCGGGTAGATGGCCTTGCGGTAGGCCCAGGCGTACTCGATGCGCCGCCGCCAGAAATCCTCGTCAAAGCGGTCGTTGGCGTTGCGGCTCAAAAGCCGCACCCGTATCTTGCTGGCCTCGCTGAGCAGGCCGCTGCCCAGGTACCGCCCTTTGCGGCTGAGCACGTCCACCACCGCGCCGTTTTCCGGGGCGGGGTCGGGGGCGGCGGTGATCTCATCGGCGTAGACCCAGGGGTGGCCTTTCAGAATGGCGGCCTCGGCCTTGGGGGTGACGGTATAAGCGGGATAGGGTCGTTCAGCTTTCATAACAAGGGCTCCCTCATATCGGTTGAAAACCGGTTATAATAATGGTACCATTTCAGTATAGCGGCTCGCGGGGCCCACGGCAAGGGCACGGGCCGGAAAAGGAGACACAAAACCATGGAAATAGAACGCAAATGGCTGGTGAAGGACTGGCCCAAGGGCCTGGAGCCGGTGCGCACCCTGCGCATGCGCCAGGGCTACATCGCCCTGCGGCCCACCGTGCGCATCCGGGAGGAGGCGGACGAGGCGGGGGTGGAGTATATCCTCTGCTTCAAGGGCAAGGCGGGCCCCGGCGGGCTCTCCCGCACCGAGATAGAAACGCCCGTCGAGCGGGGGTTGTTCCTCCAGCTGGAGGAGCTCATCGGCAAGCCCCTCATCCACAAGGAACAGCGCCGCTACCCCCTGGCGGACGGCCTCACCCTGGAGGTGAACCGGGTGGACGCGGGCACCGAGCACGAGTTCTTCTACGCCGAGGTGGAGTTCGGCTCCGAGGCCCAGGCCCTTGCCTGGAAGCCCGGCGTGCTGCGGGAGTATCTGGACCGGGAGGTCACCGGCGAGAAGGGCCAGAGCATGGCCGATTACTGGGCAAGGACGAGAGGCGAGGGCTGAGGCCCGCCTTTGGCTGCGCGCCCGCGCCTTCACCGCGGCGAAAACATCCTTTTGCCCCCTGCCCGGGGGGCTTTTTTTGTTGCCGCTTTGGCCCCGCGCTGCGCGTTTGCTGCCCGAAACAGGCACCCTTTTCCCCTTTGCGGTATACAGTGAAGGAAAAGGGGGTCGAGAGAGTTGCACCGGATCGCGGCGGCTGTTTGGATGGACCTTGTGCCCTGCCTGTGCACGGCGCTGGGCGCGGGGACGGTGTTTTTGACCGGGCGGCGCACCGCCGGCCCGGGGCGGGGAGCCATGGGGCTTTCGGCGGGCATCATGCTGGGGGCGGGGCTGTTCGGCCTGCTGCTGCCCGCCGCAGAGGCGGGCGGCTGGCCCGCGGCGCTGGCGGGGGCGTTTCTCGGCGCGGCGGCGCTGGCGGCCCTGGGGCCGGCGGCAGGGCGCGTCACCCGCAAGGGCGGCGCGGCGGGCCTTGTGCTGGCCAGCGCCTTCTACAACCTGCCCCAGGGCATGGCGGTGGGCCTTGCGGGGGCCGTGGCCGCCGCGGGGGAGGGGGCGGGCCTTGCGGGGGCCCTCACCTTCAGCCTGGGGCTGGGAGTGCAGAACTTCCCCGAGGGCGCGGCCCTCAGCCTGCCATTGCGGGCGAAGGGGGCCACCCGGCGGGCGGCCTTCGCGGCGGGGGCGGCCAGCGGCCTGGTGGAGCTGGCGGGGGCGGCGCTGGCCGGGGCGCTGGCGGCACACCTCGCGCCGGTTCTGCCCTGGCTGATGGGCGCGGCGGCGGGCACCATGGCCCTCACCGTGGCCCGGCAGCTGGCCCCCGCCGCCCGGGGCGAAGGGGGCCGGGGGGCGGTGTGCGCCGCCCTGGGCTTTGGGGCCATGCTGGCGTTGAGCGCCCTGCTGGGGTGAAAAAGGGGGGCCGCGTTCCGAAAAGAACGCGGCCCATTCTTTTTTCTTCGGCGGGTGGGGAGCTTAAAGATTCATTTCATCCACGATGGCGGCGGGCTTTGCGGTCATTTCCACCCAAGCCGGAACGAAGCCGCATTTGACGGCATTCCTGGCTGACCGTATGTTTGACCAGGCCGCGCAATAAAACGGCACTTTGTTCCGATTCAGGATCTCCCTTGCCAGCGCGCTTGTCAGCGCAGAGGCAATGCCCCGCCGCCTGTATTCCGGCAGAACATCCACGCCGATCTGCCACATCTCTTCGCAATCCGCGGAACAGGCGGCCAACCCGACCAGCGCGCTCCCATCGTATGCGCCGGCTCCAAGCACATCCAGATGCCTGCGCTCTTTGCAAAGCGCATTGCTCCATTCCGGCAGATACAGCCCTTCAAAATCTTCCGGCTCCAGCAGGCGCGTTTCGTAAGCGCAGGAAAGGAGCGGCATCCTGCTTATGTCTGGCAGATAATATTCCGCCATAAAGCATATTTTATGCCCTTTTTCGGCCAGGCGTTCATTCAGCCAGTGCATATTCGGCGTTTCAAAACAGTGATAAAACTCAAACTTCCCGATGTACTCGCGCACCAGAGCAAAAGTCTCGTTGATTGAAGCGGCCACGACATTATTCCCATAGGAAACAAGGCTGCAGGTGATGGGCTGTTTCAAATATTTCCGGGCGTTCTTTCCCATTTTTAAAGGCACGGCCACATTTCTGCCTGCCGCGAGATTCGCCTCGCGGCATCCCAGGTCCTCTGCGGACTGCCTCATGGCGATTTCAAGCATTTCACGATTCGTCATAAGCCTGCTCCGATCCTTCAAGACGCTTTCGGCATTGCACGGGATATGCAGAAACCAGGCGGGCCGCCTCGTTGTGAAACGACGCCCCGGCTTATTTGGCATCCATGCCTGCGAACCGTCCGGCCCCGGCAGCGCCCGGCGCTTCCTTGCCGGCGCACGCCGGGAACGCGGCGCTCCGCTTTTTTGCCTTTCATCACCGCTCTGCGGCGGCGAAAAGGGCCCCCAGGTCGGCGAAGAGGTCGTGGGGCAGCATGCCGTACTGGCCCAGGCGCTTTGCGCACTGGTCCGCCGCCGCCCCGTGCAGCCACACGCCGCACACCGCCGCGTCCAGGGGCGAAAGGCCCTGGGCCGCAAGACCGGCGATCATGCCCGCCAGGATGTCCCCGCTGCCGCCCCGGGAAAGGCCGGGGTTCCCGGTGGGGTTCACGAACACTTCGCCCTGCGGCCCCGCCACGATGGTGCGGTGGCCTTTGAGCACCACCACGCAGTCCTCGGCGCGGGCGTACCCGGCGGCGATGCCCTCCCGCCCGGCGTTCACCTCGGCAGTGGTCAGGCCGCACAGGCGGGCCATCTCGCCGGGGTGGGGGGTCAGGATCAGCGGCAGGCCCGGCGAGCGGGGCAGGCTGTCCATTTTGGCGGCGGCGTTCAGGCCGTCGGCGTCCAGCACCAGGGCGCACCCGGCGGAAGGGCCCAGCTGCTCCAGCAAAGCGGCGGTGTCCGGCGTGTCGCCAAGGCCCGGCCCAAACAGCAGCACCTCCATGCCCCGCACTTTTTCCAGAACAGCTTTGCCGCTCTGGGCGCTCACGCCGCCCTCGGCGCTCTGGCGACAGGGCAGAAAGACGCACTCGGGGATGCGGGCCGCCACCGCGGCGATGACCGGCTCCACCGCCGCCAGCGTCACCAGCCCTGCCCCGGCGCGCAGCGCGCCCTCGGCGGCCAGCGCCGCCGCGCCCCGGAACCGCGCCGACCCGGCAAGGCACATCACCTTGCCGTAGCTGCCCTTGTGGCTGTCCGCCTTGCGGCGGGGCAGAAGTTCAAACACCTGCTGGGCCGTGATCTCCTTTGCCATGTTCCGTGCCTCCTTTTGAAAAAAGGCCGCGGCGCTGCGCCGCGGCCAAAAACCGATGTGTCCCTCAGCCGCCCGCCTGCACCCGGATGCGGAAGAAGTAGACGATGGAGCCGCGCCAGCCGAAGTCCGCCTGGATGCGGTACATGTAAACGCCCGGCGTGGCGGGGGCGATGATGGGGCCTTCTTCCGCGTCCACCAGGTCCAGAAACGCCTCGAAGTTCTCCTCGTCCGAGCGGCTGATGGTCAGGCTCCGCGGCTCCAGCGAGAAGTCGATGTCCATGTAGGTGCGGGCCAGCATCTCCACCGGCGGGGTGTGGGCCTGCAGGTCCTGGCTGCTGTAGGGCGGGGTGGATTTGGCGGTGGTGGTGAGAAAGTTCCACTCATACCCCGCCCGGAAGATCATCTCCGGCGCCATGGCGGTGGCGCCGTTCATGGTGATGGTGATGGAGGGCAGCGCCCGCTCGGGGTCGTTCACATCCATGTTTTCCCGAATGAAGATGGTGATGCAGATGGCCACAGCCAGCGCCGCCGCGCCGATCAGCAGCTTGCGGATCACCTGGATCTTGCTGTACAAAACGCCCGCCCTCCTTTTCCTTTCAGATACTGTTACCATTATATACGAACGGCGCGCAAAAATCCAGATGCAGCCCCGCGCCGTTGCCAAGCGCCGTGAAAAAGGCTATAATTCCAAGGAAAGAGGTGGACCCATGCACAACGAGCCTTCCGCCGCCATCCGCGGCCAGTTTTGGCGCTATGCGCTGCCCAGCATGTTCAGCCAGCTGCTGAACAGCTGCTTCATCATCGTGGACGGCCTGTTCATCGGCCAGAATCTGGGCGACGCGGGCCTTGCGGCCATCAACGTGGCCTGGCCCATGGTGGCCTTCATCCAGGCGGTCAGTCTGGCGGTGGGCACCGGCGGCGCGGTGCGCCTTGCCACCGCCCAGGGCAGAGGCGACGAGGCCGAAGCCCTCACCGCCCGGGGCAGCGCCGTGACCCTGCTGGCGGTGTGCGCCGCCGTGCTGGGCGTGGGGCTGGGGCTGACCTATCCGTACATCCTGCCCCTCATCGGGGCGAACGAGGAGCTCTATCCCCTCTCCGCCGCCTACATCCGGGTGGTCTGCCTGCTCAGCGCCTGCCAGGTGTTCGCCACCGGCCTTCTGCCGCTGGTGCGCAGCGCGGGGCGCACGCTGGGGGCCATGACCGTCACCGTGGGCGGCCTTCTGGGCAACATCTTTCTGGACTGGCTGTTCATCCAGCGCTTCCAGTGGGGCCTGCCCGGCGCGGCGCTGGCCACCGGCCTTTCCCAGGGGGGCTGCGCGCTGGCGGCGCTGCCGATGCTGCTGGCCCACAAGGGCTGGCCCCTGCGTCTGCGCCAGTTCATCCCCTGCCGCCCGATGGTCAAAGGCATCCTGCACTACGCGGTGTCCCCCTTCGGGCTTTCCATCTCCACCAGCGCCATCCTGCTGGTCACCAACCTGCAGGCCCTGCGCTACGGCGGCACCAAGGGGGTGGCGGTGTATGCGGTGCTCAGCTATGTGCTGGGCAGTATCATCCCCCTCATCAGCGGCGTGGGCGACGGTTTGCAGCCGCTGTTCAGCTACGCCCGGGGCGCCCGGGACTGGCACGGCCTTGACCATCTGCGCCGCAAGGGGCTTGCCCTGGCGGTGGGGGTGGCGCTGGTCAGCGGCGCGGCCTGCTTTGCCTTGCGGTATGTGCTGCCGGAAGTGTTCGGTGCCAGCGCCGAGGCGGCGGCCGAGGGCGCGGCGGCCATGTGGACCCTCACCCTCGCCTGCCCCTTCGTGGCGGCGGCGCGGTTCACCTGCAGCTATTTCTGCGCGGTGGGCGAGCCCCTGGCGGGCGGCATCCTGGCCTACGGCGAGCCGCTGGCGGCGCAGCCGCTTTTCCTGTTCACCCTGCCCCTCTGGCTGAGCCTGGAGGGCGTGTGGGTGGCCTATCCCGCGGCGGTGATGCTCACCGCGGCGGCGGCATTCGTTCTGATGCGCCGGCATCTGGCGCTTTTGCCCGCAAGGGAATAAACAAGGAGGACACACCATGCAGCGACTGGGTTTCAAGACCAAGAAGAACAAGTTCGAGCTCCACGAGGCGCTGCTGGCCCACCGGCAGGAGAAGCTGCCCGGCGGCTGGCAGGTCACCGTGGAGAGCGAGCCCTATTACAAAAAGGAGCGCCCCACCGTTCTGGAGCTGAAAAAGGGCTTCTACGCCCCCTGGTTCGACATCGAGTGCGAGGACGGCCGGCTGCACCTGGCCTTTCACGAGTCCTGGACGCTGCGCCTTGTCTGCTGGGCCGTGGCGGCGCTGGCGGTGGCCGGGATGGTAGCGGCCCGGGTGCTGGCCCCGAACACCGGCGCCAGCATCGCCCCGGGCGTGATCGCCCTGGCCCTGCTGTTCTGGGACTTCACCCGTGAGCGGCGGCTGATGGCGGCGGTGAGCCGCTTTGTGCGCGAGAAAATTTTAGAGGAGCAGGCGCAATGATCCTCTCCCGCTCCTTCCTGGCCCGGCTGGCCCCCCTGGAGGCCGAGGGCCGGTACTACGTCATGCTGGACGAGATCCAGCACCACCTGGAGGACGGCCTGGACGAAGGCCGCTGGACCCAGGAGGACATCTTTGCCGACGGGGAGCTGGCGGAACTGGTGGCCCGGCTGGATGCCGCCATCGGGGCCTACGAGTGCTTCTGGCACACCCGCCGCTGGCTGGAAAAGACCGCCGAGACCGCCCGGAGCGCACCCTGGCACCGGGCGATGGCCTGGGCCTGCCTGTGTACCGGCGAAGCGCGCGCCGCACGCCGCTGGGCGGAGGCGGGCCTGCGCCGCTTTGCCCGGGACGGGGAGCTGGCGGCCCTGGCCGCGGCCCTTCGCGCCTTTGAGGGGGACGTGCCCGGGGCGCTGGCCGCTCTGGACGAGGCCTTCGCCCGCACCGGCGAGAGCGAACGGCTGGCCCGCCTGCGGGCGGCAGTGGCGGCGAACGCCCCCCTGGAAGAGCTGGCGGTGTGCGCCGCGCCCGCCGAAAACGAGGAAAAGGTGCGCACTCTGGCCCCCGGCTTTGCGGCGGACGGCGCGGGCCTCGGCCGGGTGTCGGCGGCCCTTGCCGCCCGGGACTGGGCCTTCGAGGCCCCCTGGTGCTTCTGCCGGGTGCCCTTCGGCGAGGGCTTTCTGGACATGCGCCTGCGCATGAGCGAGGCCGCCGCCTCCAGGCTGGACCCGGCCTGGCTGTCGGCGCTGGTGGAGGCCCTGCCCCGGCTGGAAAAAGAGGGCCGGCCCCTGGCCCAGAAGCGCCGGCCCGGGGTGCGCCTTGCCCCGGCGGAGGTGCTGGTGGACCGGCAGGGCCGCGCCCAGCTGGGCTACCATGCCGGCCGCTGCCCCGAGGATCCCCTCTATGTCTATGTGATGATCGAACACGACCTTTCCGCCCCCAGGGAGCTTTACGAGGAGCGCTGGCCCGCCAGCTGGTTCGACGCGCCCCCCGCGCCCCTGGCTCCCCCGCCGCCCCCCGCGCCGGGCTATGCCCCCGCCCAGGCGGCGGCGCTGCAAAAGCACATCTTCACCTGGTTTGGCCCGGTGAGCCGGATGCTGCCCGGCGCGGACGGCGTCTCGGTGCTCGTCATCGACCCGGAGCCGGGCCGGGAGTACTACACCCTGCTCACCTGGGGCATGGGCGCGCGGCCCATGGAACTGCCCCCGGACCTTGCGGGCCAGCAGCTGGAGCGGGCGGAGCTGCTGATGCTGCTGCCCGCGGACTGGAAGGTGGAGGACGAGCGGGAGGTCTGGCGCTGGCCGGTGCGCTGGCTGCGCCTGCTGGCCCGGATGCCCGCCGAACAGGGCACCTGGCTGGGCTGGGGCCACACCGTGCCCAACGGGCGGCCCTTTGCCAGCAACACCCTGCTCTGCGGCACCATGCTGGTGGACCCGCTGGACGCGCCCGAACCGGCGGCCATCTGCCCGCTGCCGGGGGGCGGGTCGGTGAACTTTTACCAGCTGCTGCCCCTCTACGCCCCCGAGATGGACCTGAAACTGGGCGAGGACGCGGACGGCCTGCTGGACCTGATGGAGGACAAGGGCCTTTTGAACGAGCCTTTTGTGCGGGTGGACCGGCCCTGCGCCGCGGGCGAAGTGGAGCCGCCCCCGCCCGCCGCCCTGATGGAGCAGCTGGAAGAACTGGACCGCCGGGCGGACGACGAGGGCATCGCCGCCCTGCTCGAAGAAAAGGCGGGGACCAGCCCCCGGCTGGCGGGCATGCTGGCCCGCTCGCTGAACAACCTCGGCCGCTACGCCGAGGCCGCCGCCGTGCTGAAACAGGTGGAGGCCGCCGGCGCGTCCGACCCGCTGTGGCAGTTCCGCATGGGCTTTTCCCTCTACTATCAGGGCAAACTGGACGAGGCCCTGGCTTGCTTTGAGGCCAGCGACCGGATGGCCCCCGGCGACGGCGACGCCGAGACCTACCTGCGCTGGTGCCGGGCGGCGCTGGACCTGCCGGTGTGCCTGGAGCCCTTCCCCGACCGGGCGGCCCGCTTCTGGGCGGCCTTTGCCGAACAGGAGGACGCGCTGGCGGAAAAAGCCTTTGCCGAAGGCTGCGAGGCGGTGCGCCCCGCGCTGGAAGAGCTGCTGGGGATCTGTTTCCCCACGCCGGAGTTCAGGCTGGAACCGGCGGGGGAAAAGCTGCGGCTGACCCTTTTGTGGGAACACGCCCCCCACCGGCGCTGGCTGGCCCCGGCCTGGAAGGCCCTGGCCCCCGCCCATCTCGGCCGCTGGTGGGAGTTCGATTTTGACCACACGCCCCCGGCCTGGACCGGGTATCAGAGCGCCCCCGCCGGCAAAAAGGGCCTGCGGCGGGACCTCATCGCCGGCACCACCTGCTTTGAAGGGCCCCAGCGGGCCTTCCTGGCGCAGGATGTCTCCCTCTCGGCCGCCGCGGCGGCGGACGGGGCGGTACTGGGCTATTTCTACTACACCCCCGCCCCCGGCGAAGACCCGGTGGCCCGGCGGGCCGCGCTGGAAGAGGCCCTGGCCAGGGAAGGCGCGGGCAGCCTCGCGGTGCTGGGCGGCGCGGTGGGCGAAAAGCGCTGCTACATCGACGTGCTGGCCCTGGACCTGGAACAGGCCCTGGACGCCGCCGCCCGCCTGCTCACGCCGCCCCAGTGTTCCGGGGCTGGTTTCGCCTCCTTCCGCCCCAAAGCCAAGGGCACGCCCCTGCAAAAGAACAAATGAGGCCGAGGCCGCCGGGAAATTTTCCCGGCGGCCTTCTTTTTTGCAAATTCCTGTTGACAGGGCCGTATGGGTTGAATATAATAACAATTGAACAAACGTTCAAATGTTTGCCCCGTCGAAAGACCTGCTAACAAAAGTCAAGTAGAAATTTCAGATTTGAGGGAGCGGCAAAAAGACAACACAAAATCAAGCCGCTGAGCATCTCAAAATCGAAACGGCGGCCAACCAGATGGTAT